>CAZLOV010000026.1:15640-23397 GCA_964561235.1 uncultured Caulobacterales bacterium | reverse complement strand
CGCTCGCCGACGAGATCCTGTTCGGCCAGCTGAAGAAGGGCGGCGTGGTCAAGGTCGACGTCGACCCGGCCGATCCCGAGCGTCTCGATTTCGAGATCATCCCGGCCGACCGCCTCAAGGCGTCCAGGCCCAAGGGCGGTGCGAAGAAGACCGAGCCGGTGCGCTAGGCGCGCGGTCGCAATATGAGCTGACGCCCCGGCGGCCCGTCCGCCGGGGCGTTTTTCATTCAGAGCGCTGCACGGATCTGCGCGGCTAGGGCTTCCAGCGCTTCGGGGTCGGCTTTCTTCCCCGCGCCGTGGCCGGCGAGCGAAGCGCCCGCCTTGCGCGGGATGACGTGCACATGGATGTGGAAGACGGTCTGGCCGCCGGCTTCGCCATTGAACTGCATGATGGTGAGCCCGTCCGGCCGGAGCGCCCTGCGCGCCGCGTCGGCGAGGCGCTTCACCTTCACGATCAGATCCTGCGCGGCGGCCTCCGAGAGCTCCAGAAGATTGCGCGCAGGCTCCTTCGGGACGACGAGGAAATGGCCTTCCGCCTGGGGAAAGAGATCCATGAAGCTGATGACCTGCTCGTCCTCATAGACCTTCACGCAGGGCAGATCCCCGCGAATGATCTTCGCGAACACGTTCTCTTCGTCATAGGCGCCGTCGAGGCTCATCGCGGGGGCTCCTCTCTTGTTGATGGCGGCTCCTGCATAACCGCTCAGCCCGTCTTCTTGAACGGGCTTTCCCCGGCATAGGCCTCGATGTCGGCTTCAACCGCCTGGCGTTCGCGCCTCAGATAGTCCGCCACCGCCTCGCGGAAGCCCGGATCAACGATGTCGTGGGCGGAATAGACCGGCCGGGCGACATAGCCGCGCGCGAGCTTGTGCTCGCCCTGCGCGCCGGCTTCCACGCGCGAAAGGCCGCGCGCGCAGGCGAAGTCGATCGCCTGATGATAACAGAGCTCGAAATGCAGCCCGGGATGTTCTTCCAGCCGCCCCCAGTGACGGCCGTAGAGGGCGTCCGAGCCGATGAAGTTCAGCGCGCCGGCGATATAGCGGCCCTCGCGCCGGGCCATCACCAGCAGGATCTCGTCCGCCATGCGCTCGTGGATCAGGGAGAAGAAATCGCGGTTGAGATACGGCGCGCCCCATTTGCGCGCGCCGGTGTCCATGTAGCACTCGAAAAACACGTCCCAGTGCATCGCATCGAGCTTGGCGCCCGTCAGCGCCTCGATCTCGATGCCGGCCTGGGCGTCCTTGCGTTCCTTGCGCAGCGCCTTGCGCTTGCGGGAGGAGAGGTCGGCGAGAAACGCCTCGTAGTCGGCATACCCTCTGTTCTCCCAGATGAACTGCCGGTCCATGCGCTGCAGGAGACCTTCTTCGGCGAGCGCCTCCCATTCCGGTGCGGCCGGGAAGTTCACATGCCAGGAGGAGACGCCGATTTCCCGCCCGACATGCCGGGCGGCGCGCACGAGCGCGGTGCGGATTTGCGGATCGGGCGACAGGGCCCGGCGGCCGGTCACCGGCGTGAACGGGATGGCGCTTAGAAGCTTCGGGAAGTACCGCCCGCCCGCGCGCTCATACGCGTTCGCCCAGCCGTGATCGAACACGTATTCGCCGTAGGAATGGCCCTTGAGATAGAGCGGCAGCACGCCGCGCACGCCGGTCTCGTCCTCGGCGATCAGATGGCGCGGACCCCAGCCGGTTTCCTCCACCGCGCATCCGGAGGTTTCCAGCGCGTCGAGGAAATTCCATGACAGGAAGGGGTCATACGCCTCGCCGGGCGGATTGGCGCAGGCGTCCCACGCCGCAGGCTCGACCTCCGACAGGCGCGTGATCATGCGGATGCGCAGTTCGGTCATGTTGCGCCGGCGGCTGTCCTGGGCTGGCGGGATATAGGGTGCGCGCATCCGCACGGGGAGGGCGCTACTCCTCGATCACCGCGGCAGCCTCCACCTCCACAGCGGCGCCGCGCGGCAGGACGGGACAGGCGACCGCCGCGCGCGCGTGACGTCCAGCCTCGCCGAACACCTCCACCATCAGGTCGGAGGCGCCGTTGATCACCTCCGGGATGTCGGTGAAGTCAGGGCTGGCCGAGACGAAGCCGCCCAGCCGGATGACGCGCCGGACCTTGGAGAGATCGCCGCCGGCTGCCGCCTTGAACTGGGCGATCAGATTGAGCCCGCACAGGCGCGCAGCGCGCACCCCGTCCTCAAGGCTCAACCCGTCGCCGAGCCGCCCGGTCAGGACGCCCTCGGGGCCGATCGAGATCTGGCCTGCGACGAAGACCAGCGCGCCCTGGCGCGCATAGGGAACATAGTTCGCCACGGGCGCGACCGGCTCCGGCAGGGTCAGGCCGAGGGTCTGGAGGCGGGCTTCAGGCGTGGTCATGGGTTGTGGCTCCGGCGGCTGTTTGCTGAGGTGTTATCGCGGGCGTCGGGGCGGGCGCAAACGGGAAGGCTTCACGATGTCGACGCTGATCGCCGCCGTGGCTGCAACAGCGCTTCAGAATGCGTGTGCGCACGAGACCACGCCCTATCTGGCGCAGGACTTTGAAACCTTCGATCAGATCGAGGACGGCTGGCGCGGCCTTGCCCGGCGCGACTGCTTTGTCGAGGCGGCCGATCTCATCGCCGCCTATCGAAGCGAGCGTTCGGCGATGCTTGGCGATCGCGAGCGTGACGGCCTGCTCTGGCATGAAGGCCAGATGCGCGCCGATGCCGGTCGGACCGAGGCGGAGATCGTCCTTTTCGCCGCATCGCGGGAAGGCCGAAGCGAGGTTATGGTTCCCTATGTGGACGCCACCATCGCGTTTCTCAGGGGCGACCGGGCTGCGCTGGAGGCCGCCCGCGAGCGGCTGCTCGCCGTGCCGCGGCCGGACGGATTCGACGAGGCCGTCGCCCGCTTTCGGGAACGCTTTCCCGACCGCGAGCCGCCCGAATGGCCGCTGAACGTGCACATCGTCGACCGTTTCGTCGCCTGTTTCCGAGAAAGCTACGCCATCGCCTATGACGGAGCCTGCGCGGAAGCAGCGGCGCTGGAACAGCCATAACGGCGCGGCGCGCCGTTATGGCGCCGGCTCAAGTGTCGCGGCGGGGCAGCATGCGTCCCTTCACTATCGCAGCGTCGCCATATCGCTTCCGGGCTGCATCCACGGCGCGCTCGGCCTTCGCGCGGCGCAGCGCGTTCGGGTCAAGCAGATCGCCCGCGTCGCCCGCCGCCGGTTCGAGCGCGGAATACCCTGCGCCCAAAAGCCGGAACGCCCGGCCGTCGGCTTCTCTTTGAAGCAGGGGCTGCAGCGCCTTGAACAGGCTGTCGGCGAGCTGCGACGGCGCGGTGAGCGCGCATTGCCGCGTCAGCGTCCGGAAGTCCGCCGTTTTCAGCTTAAGCATGGCGGTTCGCCCCGAGACGCCGGCGGTCTTCATCCGGTCAGCGACCTTGAGGCAAACGAGCCAAAGCAGGTCCTCCAGCGCATCCCCATCGCGGATATCCGTCTCGAACGTGCGCTCGGCGGAGACGGATTTGCGGGGCCGCTCCGGGGTGACCTTGCGGTCGTCGATCCCCTGAGCGAGGCGATGGAGCCTGAGGCCCGCCTCGCCATGCTTGCGCATCATCTCGCGTTCGCCGCGCTTGAGCACGTCGCCGAGCGAGCGGAGACCCTCGCGGTGGAGCGTCCGGGCGAACGCCGGCCCGACGCCGAACACGCTGTCGACCGGGCGCGCAGCCAGAAACTCCGCCGCCTCGGCCCGGCCGATCACGGCGAAACCATCCGGCTTGTCCATCTCGGAGGCGGTCTTGGCGAGGAACTTGTTGAAGCTGAGCCCGACGGAGACCGTCACGCCGACCGTTTCGCGAATCGCTTTTTGCAGCCGCATCAGCGTGAGCGCCGGAGGGGCGCCGTGCAGGCGCTCGGTGCCGGAGAGATCGAGGAACGCTTCGTCGATGGAGAGCGGCTCCACCAGCGGCGTGACCGCTTCCATCATGGTGCGGATGCGCCGGCCTTCCTCTGCGTAGACGTCCATGCGCGGCTTGACGACCACCGCATCGGGGCACGCCTTGAGCGCCTTGAACATCGGCATGGCCGAGCGGACGCCGTACAGCCGGGCGACATAGCACGCGGTCGCGACCACCCCGCGGCGGCCGCCGCCTACGATCACGGGTTGATCGCGCAGGGCGGGATTGTCGCGCTTTTCGATCGCCGCATAGAACGCGTCGCAGTCGATATGGGCGACGGCGAGCTCGAAGAGTTCTTGATGCGCCGTCACCCGGCGTCCGCCGCATGACGCGCAGGGGGCTGCGTCCGCCTGTGCAAGACAGGTCCGGCAAAGGGCTGGGGGCTGGACGCAGGCGTCTTTCACGTCATTTCACCCGCTTCGGGCGGGCGGTTCGGGCGGCCGGAATACCGGGCGCCGACTCATCGTTGATTAAGGAAGATGGGGTGTACTGTTTCCCGGATGGTCAAGCGCCCACGTTTAAAAAGTGAACGGGGCGAGGGGAATTGCGCGCGCTCGCCATGCTGCAGGTCATGTCCAAGAAAATTCTCATCGTCGAGGATAACGAGCTCAACATGAAGCTCTTCAGCGACCTGCTCGAAGCCCATGGCTACGAGACCCTGCAGACTCGCGAAGGGCTCAAGGCGCTCGACATGGCGCGCGAACACAAACCCGACCTCATCCTGATGGACATCCAGCTGCCCGAGGTTTCGGGCCTGGACGTGACCAAATGGATCAAGAACGACGAATCGATCGCCTCCATCCCCGTGGTCGCCGTGACCGCGTTCGCGATGAAGGGCGACGAGGAGCGGATTCGTGAGGGCGGGTGCGAAGGCTACCTTTCCAAGCCCATCACAGTGTCCAGCTTCATCGAGACTGTCCGGCGCTTCATCGACTAGGGGAAGGGCGATGAGCGCACGCATCCTCGTGGTCGATGACATCGAATCGAACCGGCGCCTGCTCGAAGCCCGCCTGGCGGCGGAATACTTCGAGGTTGATCTCGCCGCCTCCGGTCTGGAATGTCTCGAATCAGCCCGCAAGCGGGCTCCGGATCTGATCCTTCTCGACATCATGATGCCGGGTCTCGACGGCTTCGAGACCTGCCGGCGCCTCAAGGCCGATCCTGACACGCGTCACATTCCCGTGATCATGGTGACGGCGCTCGACCAGCGCGAAGACCGCATCAAGGGACTTGAGTGCGGGGCGGATGATTTCCTCACCAAGCCGGTCGACGAGATCGCGCTGTTCGCGCGGGTGCGCTCGCTTCTGCGGCTCAAGGTTGTTCTCGACGAGCTGCGCCTGCGCGACACCGGGCGCGCGGCGCCCGTCGAGCGTCACGAAAGCGACCGCGCTCCGGTCGGTCATGTCGTCGTCGCCGCCGGCGGCGCAGCGGCGGCTGAACACATCGCCTCGAAGCTGCCGGCGCGGTATTCCTTCGAGGCGTTCGGCGAGCCGCGCGAGGCGCTGGATCAGGCGCGCCGGCGCTGCGATCTGCTGATCATCGATCTGACGACGCCGAGATTCGACGGGTTGCGCCTGTGCGCGCGCCTGCGTTCGGACGCCGGCACGCGTCATCTCCCGATCCTCGCCGTCATTGCGCCGGAAGAGACCGACCTGATGGTGCGCGCGCTCGATCTGGGCGTGAACGATGTCGTGTTCCGCCCCGTGGATTCCGGCGAGCTCGCCGCGCGCGCGGCCACCCAGATCCGCCGCAAGCACTATACCGAACGGCTCCGCGGCCGGCTTGAGGAAAGCCTCGAGATGGCGGTGACCGATCCGCTGACCGGCCTGCATAACCGGCGCTACATGACCTCGCGGCTCGAGCAGGCGGTGGAGGCGTTCAACGTCTCCGGCGAGCTGGTGAGCGTCATCCTGTTCGACATCGACCATTTCAAGCGCGTCAACGACACGTTCGGCCATCAGGCCGGCGACGACGTGCTGCGCGGCTTCTCCGAACGCCTCGGCAAGGAAATGCGCGCGCTCGATCTCGGCGGCCGCTTTGGCGGCGAGGAATTCGTCGTGCTCGCCATGGGCGCGGATGCGGGCGAGGCGATGGAGGCGGCCGAGCGCGTCCGCGCGGCGATGGCGCGTTCGCCTTTCGTGGTGCGCGAGACGGGCCAGGCGGTCTCGGTCACGGTCAGCGCGGGCGTCGCCCAGGCCGAGCCCGGCGAAACGGCGGATACGCTGCTGAAGCGCGCCGACGAGGCGCTTTACGAAGCGAAGGCGTCAGGCCGCAACCAGGTCGTCATCGCGCGCAAAAAGGCCGCCTGAAGAGGCGGCCTTGTCCTGCATTGCAGTGATCAGGCGGCGGGTTCGGCCGGCTTACTTGATCTTGCCTTCCTTGAACTCGACATGCTTGCGCGCGACAGGGTCGTATTTCCGCACCACCATCTTTTCGGTCATGGTGCGCGCGTTCTTCTTGGTCACGTAGAAATAACCCGTGCCCGCCGTCGAGTTCAGGCGGATCTTGATCGTGGTCGGCTTCGCCATGTCGCGCACCCATGTTTCACAGCCCGCCGCCATCCCGGCGCGGGAGCGCGGGACATTACTCAGGCGGCGCGACAAGTCAACCAGACTGTCGCAGGCGCGAAGAGAGCGTCACCGCCGCCAGATAGAGCGCTGCGGCGCCCGCCGCCGACCACAGCAGTCCGAACGGGTCATAGGCGTCCATCGCGACGCCCGCGGCGGGCGGACCGAAGAGCGACCCGAGCCCGTAGGCGAAGATGAAGGCGGCGTTCGCCGTCGCCATCGCGCCGCCGGGAAAGGAGCGCCCGATGAGCGCCAGACCGACGGTGTAGAAGGCCCCCGCCGCGCCGACATAGAGGAAGGTGAGGGGATAAAGCGCCAGCGGCCGCGCGCCTGAAAGGCCGATCATCAGCGGCAGCACCGCGCAGGCGAGCGCCACGCCGGCGAGCGTCGTGCGGGGGCCGATCCGGTCGGCCAGCCTGCCGATCGGGATCTGCAGGCAGATGCCGCCCAGCGCGCCCGCCACCACCAGTCCGCCTATGGCCGCGGTCGAAAGCCCCAGCCGGTCGCCATAGACCGGGTAGAGGGTGAAAAAGCCGGTCTCAAGCGCGCCGAACAGCAAGCCCGCAAGCAGGGCGGCGGGAGCGATTTTCGCCGCAGCGAGCAGATGGCTCAGCCCCGCTTCCCCGCGCGGCGGCGCGGTCAGGCCGGGGCCGCGCAGGCCGAGTATGGGGATCAGGCCGCACAGATAGAGCGCAGCGGCGGCGAGCCAGGGGCTCAGCCCCTCCGAGCCGAGAACCGCCAGCACGACGCCGCCGGAACCGAACCCCGCCGACAGCGCCGTGGCATAGACCGCAAGCAGCGAGGCGCGGCTTTCCGGACGCGCGAGCTGGTTTATCCAGGTCTCGCTCGCCACGAACACGACGGTCACCGCCATGCCTACGAGCAGCCGCAGGACCAGCCATACATAGGGGTCCGGGAGGAGCGGGAAGGCGACCATGCCCGCGGAAACCAGCACGCAGCTTCCCGCAACGGCGATGCGGAACGGGATCACCGCAAGCAGCGCCGGGATGAAGGGAACCGCGATCAGCGTGGAGAGCGCGGCGGAGGCTGCGTTCGCCCCCACCATCGCGCCCGAGCCCGTCATCGCCTCGAGATTGAGCGAGACCAGCGGCATCAGAAGGCCGAACCCGGCCCCGGCCAGCGAGGCGCAGGCGATCGCTGCGATCAGCGAGCGCAGGCGCGCAGGATCGGGCGCGCGCCCGCCGGCGGAAACGGCGTTGGCGGTCATCGCGCCGCTATAGCGCGGTGATCTT
>CAZLOV010000026.1:0-15630 GCA_964561235.1 uncultured Caulobacterales bacterium | reverse complement strand
CGCGCGGAAGGAGACGAGGATGGGCCTTGCGCGCGAGCCGAGCATCCTGAGCGCGCGTCCGGCGAAGGCGGACGCGGCTGGATCCTTCAGCCGGGAGGCGGCGTCGTCAGGGTTGAGCCAGGCCGCATCCTCCGGCGCGCCGCGCATCAGCGAGTTGGTCGCTGCCGACAGCGGCGCGGCGAAGACGCGCACGTGACGCCGGTCGGCTTCATCCGTCGGCGAGATCGCGCGGCCGAGATAGGTCAGCCGCGTGCGGTCCGGCGCCAGGCCGTGCCGGCGCATCCGCCCCCAGAGGCCGGGAATTCCCGCCTCCATCGGGCAGGGCCGCGCGATCAGCAGTCCCAGCTGGCTGAAGGCGGAGCGCAGGGCGGCGTCCATGAAGGCGTCCGCGCGGTGTTCCTCCGCGCCAAGCCTGGGTTTCGAAATCGCCGGCCCCGGCTGCGCCTCGCTCTCGCCGTCGCCGGGCTGAAGCGTCTCCACCGGAAGGCGCAAGCTCCCGGATCCGCCCGCAAGCAGAATGCGTCCGCTAAACGGATCCGCCATGATCAGGCTGGCGGCGTCGCGGGGTTTGGCCGCGGACGCCGGAGCGGATTTGGCCGCTGCGCTTTGACGTTCGCGTCCGCTCATATCGCATCCACCCGCCAGCCGCTGCGCGTGAGGCGTGCGTGCCGAACCTCGGGATCGCCGTTCAGCTTGCGATCAAGCTCATCCAGCATGAAGCGCGTGACGATCGGCAGATCCAGCGTGCGCGCCTCGCCAAGCTCAACCCAGCGAAGATCCTCCAGCTCGCCGGAGCCGGAGAGATCGCACGCACCATGCACGCGTTCCGCGTCGGCGTGGAAGAACCAGGTGTCGAAGCGGCGCGGCCGTCCCGGCGGCGTCACCGCGCGCGCCACGAGCGACAAGGAGGCCGCGCAGGGCGCCACGCCGGCTTCGCGGAAGGGGGCCCATTCCGGACGCGGGGAGGGATCGCCCGGCGCGGCGATGAGCAGGCCGGTCTCCTCTGCGGTCTCACGCAGGGCGGCTGCGGCCGCTGCGCGCGCACGGCGCTGGGTTACGACGCGGCACAGGACGTCGCGGGTTTCCGGCGTCAGGTCGCTGGCGAAGCGGGCGTATCCGTCGGCCCGATCCACCCGGCCGCCCGGAAAGACATACTTGCGCGGCATGAAGACGTGCTCGCCCGAACGCCGGCCCACGAGGACTTCGCGCACGCCGTTGAGGCGAACGCGCGTCAGGATGAGCGAAGCGGCCAGCCGCGGGCGGATCCGGGCAGGGCGGGAAGCCATGTCTGTCATGGCGCCATGGTCGGCGCGTCGAAGGGCTATGGTCAACGTCTGGAACGCGGCTTCTTCTGTGAACGGTTGCGGCGGGGCGCGCCGCCGTCTCGTCTTTCGTGACGATTCCGTGACAGTTTCGGTCCGCGTTCGGGCGGGGTCAAGATTTCCAGCAGCAATCCGCCGGTAAGCGGGGCGGCTTCCTTCAACCGGACGGAGACCGGTTGACCGAGCCGGTACATCGCCCCGCTGTCGGCGACCAGCGCATGCGCGCGCGGATCATGGCGAAAGAACTCGCGTCCCAGCATCGAGACGGGGCAGAGCCCGTCCGCGCCGGTCTCGTCAAGCCGGATGAAGGCGCCAAAGCGGGTGACGCCCGTGATCCGCCCCGTGAACTCGCCGCCCACCCGGTCGGAAAGCCATGCCGCGATAAAGCGGTCTGTCGCATCGCGTTCGGCCGCCATGGCGCGGCGTTCGTTATGCGTGGTCTCCTCGGCGATGCGTTCAAGCTCGACGCGTTCCTCGTCTGTCTGCCCGTCCTTGCCGAGCTTGCACGCCTTGATGAGCGCGCGGTGCACGGTGAGATCGGCGTAGCGCCGGATCGGAGAGGTGAAGTGGGCGTAGCTTTTCAGGTTCAGTCCGAAATGGCCCAGATTGTCAGTGTCGTAGACGGCCTGACTCTGGCTGCGCAGCACGACCTCGTTGATCGTCTCGTAATGATCGGACCCCTGCGCCTGGGCCAGCAGGCGATTGAAGCGCGTGGGCGTCGCGCGCTCGCCCTTGGTCCACCGAAGGCCCACCGTCGGCAGGAAGTCGGCGAGATTGTCGAGCTTTTCCGAGCCGGGTTCGTCGTGAACCCGATAGATCAGCGGCAGGCCCTTTTCCTCCAGCATCTCGGCGGCGGACACATTGGCCTGGATCATGAACTCCTCGATCAACCGGTGCGCATCGAAGCGCTCGCGCAGCTCGATTCCGGTCACACGACCGTCTTCGCCCACGCGGACGCGGCGTTCCGGGGCGTCGATTTCGAGCGGCTCGCGCTGATCGCGCGCGACCTTCAGGCTGGCGTACGCGCCCCAGAGCGGTTGCAGCACGTTCTTGAGCAGCAGCTCCGCGCGCCCCGAGCCGCGGCCGTCGATCGCTTTCTGCGCGTCGCCATAGGACAGCCGCGCGGCGGACTTCATCCAGCCGCGGATGAAGCGTTGGCGCTTCTTCCGGCCGTTCGCATCGAAGACCATCTCCACCGCAAGGCAGGGCCGCTCCTCGTCCTCGCGCAGCGAGCAGAGATCGTTCGACAGGCGTTCGGGCAGCATCGGCACGACGCGGTCGGGCAGATACACCGAGACGCCCCGCTTGCGCGCGCCCCGGTCAAGCGCGGAACCCGGATGCACATAGGCGGAGACGTCCGCGATCGCGACCAGCACGATCCAGCCGTTCGGGTTCTTCGGATCTTCGTCGGCGGCGGCCCAAACGGCGTCGTCATGATCCTTGGCGTCGTCCGGATCGATGGTGATCAGCGGCACGTCGCGGAGATCCTCTCGGCCTTCCGGCGCGGCGGGCTTGAGCGCCTTGACCTCTTTCAGTTCGGCGTCGGAAAAGCCCTCCGGAACGCCGTGGTCGGCCAGCGCGATGACCGATCCGGCCGCCGGCGAATTCACGTCGCCGACAACTTCATCAACGACGGCCGTGCGCAGGCCATAGCGCCGCTCAGACGACAGCCGGGCGTAGACGAGGGCGCCGTCCTCGACGTTTTCCAGCTCGCCGCGCGCGGGCAGAAGCTCGTTGCGCGCCCCGCGGTCGACCGGCACGAGGCGCGTCGCGCCCTTGCCCTCGCCCTTGCGCACGACGCAGAGAATCCGGTGGGCGGACCGGCCCAGCGTCTTGATGACTTCCGCGGTGTAGGCGCCGTCGCCGTCCGGCGTCAGCCGGGCGAGGAACTTGTCCCCGATGCCCACCGCGCGGCTGTCTTCCGAACCGCGCAACTTGCGTGCGCCGCCGCGTCCGGATGCGGGCGCAAGGCGGATGACCGGGGCATCCAGCTCCTCGCGGGTCGGCTTGCAGAGCATCTCCCCGTCGCCGTCGCGGTCGTAGACCTCGACAACCGTTACAGGCGGCAAGCCGCCGGCGAGCCCCCAGGCCTTGTCAAGCTTGCGGATGACGCCTTCCGCTTCCAGCAGGCGCAAGGCGTCCTTGAGGGCGATGCGCTGATCGCCTTTCAGGTTCAGCGCCTTGGCGAGCTCGCGCTTTGAGAACCGTCCTTCACCCAGCTTGACCGCCTCGATCAGCGCCTCGCGGGTGAACCCGCCTTCGGAATAGGGGTCGCGCGGGCTCAACGGGCGGATTTCTCCGCTGCGGCGGACTTCTTGGACGCAGGTTTTTTCGCCGCCGCCTTCTTGGCGGCGGGTTTTTTCGCGGACGGCTTCTTGGCCGAGGTCTTCTTCGCCGCCGGCTTCTTGCCGGACTTCGCCGCTTTCGCCGCGATCAGCTCGACGGCGCGCTCCAGCGTGACGCTCTCCGGGTCGAGCTCTTTGGGCAGGGTCGCGTTGATCTTGCCGTGCTTGACGTAGGGCCCGTAGCGGCCGGAATGCACGGTGATCTCGCCGCCGTCTTCGGGATGCTCGCCCAGCGCCTTCAGGGGCGCGGCCGCCTGGCCGCGCCGGCCGCCATTGGCGCGCTTCTGTTCGATCAGATCGACAGCCCGGTTCAGACCGATCTCGAAGATCTCCTCGGCGCTTTCGAGATTGGCGTAGGTCTTTTCAAACCGGACAAACGGTCCGTAGCGCCCGAGCCCCGCCACGATCGGATCGCTGTCGGGATGCTGCGGATGCCGGCCGATCTCGCGCGGCAGATCAATCAGGCGCACGGCCTGCTCGAGCGTGAGCGAGGCCGGATCCCAGCCCTTCGGAATGGAGGAGCGGCGCGGCTTCTCCTCGCCCTCGACCTGCATTTCGAGATACGGGCCGAAGCGGCCGTCCTTGAGATGGATCTCCGCACCGGTCTCGGGATGTTCGCCGATCGGTCCGTCGGCGGCGGCCGGTTCCGGAGCCGCATCCGGGTTGAGCGGGCGGGTGTAGCGGCACTCGGGATAGTTCGAGCAGCCCACGAACGCGCCGTTGCGGCCAAGCCGGATCGAGAGCTGGCCGGCCGAGCAGGACGGGCAGAGGCGCGGATCGCTCCCGTCTTCGCGTTCGGGAAACACCAGCGGCGCAAGCGCTTCGTTCATCGCATCGATCACGTCGCCGATGCGCAGATCCCCGATCCCTTCCACCGCCGCGGAGAAGTCCGTCCAGAAGCGACGCAACAGCTCCTTCCAGTCAAGATCGCCCGCCGACACTTTGTCGAGCTGGTCTTCGAGGCTGGCGGTGAAGTCGTATTCGACATACCGGGCGAAGAAATTCTCAAGGAACGCGATGACGACCCGGCCCTTGTCCTCCGGCACGAAGCGCTTGTCCTCCATGCGCACGTACTCGCGGTCGCGCAGCACCGACAGGATGGAGGCGTAGGTGGAGGGCCGGCCGATGCCGAGTTCCTCCATTTTCTTCACAAGCGAAGCTTCCGTGTAGCGCGGCGGAGGCTGGGTGAAGTGCTGCTCGGTCAGCGTCTTTTCGGCTCTCGCGGATGCGCCCTGGCGAACCTTCGGCAGGCGGCCGCCGTCTTCGTCTTCCTCGTCGTCCTTGCCCTCCTGATAGAGCGCGAAGAAGCCGTCGAAGGTGACGACCGAACCCGTCGCCCGCAGCGCGAGCGCGCCGCCGTCGGCTTCAAGATCGATGGTCGTGCGCTCAAGGCGGGCGCTTTCCATCTGGCTGGCCGCGGCGCGCTTCCAGATCAGCTCGTAGAGACGCGCCTGATCGCTCTCCAGCCGGATCGACCCCGGCAAGCGATTGAAGCTGGTCGGCCGGATCGCTTCGTGGGCCTCCTGCGCGTTTTTCGCCTTGGAGGAGTAGGCGCGCGGCGTTTCGGGCACGTAATCTCCGCCGTGCTTCTCGCCGATCACCTTGCGCGCTTCCGCAATGGCGGAGCCGTCCATCGAGACGCCGTCGGTCCGCATGTAGGTGATCAGACCCACTGTTTCGCCGCCGATATCGACGCCTTCATAGAGGCGCTGGGCGGTGCGCATGGTGCGCTGCGCATCGAAGCCGAGCTTGCGCGCGGCCTCCTGCTGCAGCGTTGAAGTCGTGAACGGGGGTGGAGGGTTGCGCCTCGTCGGCTTAGCTTCGACGGCGGCGATGGTGAAGGCCGCCGCCTTCACCGCGGCTTCCGCCGCACGCGCGGTCGTCTCGTCCTTTATCGAAAGACGCGTGATCCTTTCGCCCTGATAACGCGACAGCTTGGCTGAGAAAGGCTGGGAGCCCTCGCTGCTCACCTCGGCGTCGACCGACCAGTATTCCTGCGGGCGGAAGCGCTCGATTTCCGCCTCACGCTCGGTGATGAGCCGAAGGGCGACGGACTGCACGCGTCCGGCCGAGCGCGCGCCGGGCAGCTTGCGCCAGAGCACCGGCGAAAGCGTGAACCCCACGAGATAATCAAGCGCGCGGCGGGCGAGATAGGCCTGCACGAGTTCCTGGTCGATGTCGCGCGGATGGGCCATCGCATCGAGCACGGCGCTCTTTGTGATCGCGTTGAAGGCGACGCGCTGAACCCGCTTGTCCTTCAGTTTCCGGCCCTTGGAGAGCGCTTCGAGCAGATGCCAGGAAATGGCTTCGCCCTCGCGGTCCGGGTCGGTGGCGAGGATCAGCGTGTCGTGGTTCTTCAAGGCGTCCGCAATCGCTTTCACGCGAGGCTTCGACTTGGCGTCGACCTCCCACTCCATCGCGAAATCGTCTTCGGGGCGAACCGATCCGTTCTTCGCCGGGAGGTCGCGGACATGGCCGAAGCTCGCGAGCACCTCGTAGCCGGAGCCGAGATACTTGTTGATCGTTTTCGCTTTCGCGGGACTTTCGACGACGACGACGGTCATGGCGCCTGCAAGTTGAGGGAGCGGGGGCGGCGGAAACAAGGCCGCAGGGCGCGGGAACGTGGGCGAGCGCGGGAACCAAGTCAACACGAAGCGGTGACGTGACGCCGCTCTTCCCGAGGGCGAAGTTTGTCGATATATACACCTTGAGGTTGCTTTATGCCGGGTTGAGAGATGACATCGCCGCCGCCCGCCGTCCCGCGCGCGCTCACCGATCCGCACGCCGCGGCGGACTACATCGCGGATCTCCTGGGGAGCCTTTCGCAGATCGCGCGCGAGGCGCGGCTCGCCCATACGGGCGCGCTCATGGACATGGCGGCGATGCTCGCACGGCTCGAAGCGCAGGCGGCGTCCGGGCGGGGCGATGAGGATAAGCCGTCCGCCGCCGCCGCTGCGCCGCATCAGAGGGCGCGAACGTAACCGGACGCGTCGATCTCGCAGCGGCCGGCGAGTTCCAGTTCCACGAGCACGGCGAGCGCCACGCGAACGTCGACGCTTGCAAGGCGCGCGATTTCGTCGCGGGTGATAGGCGTGGGCGAAAGCAGTTCGAGGATGTGCGCGCGCGCCGCGTCGGCGGCGCTGTCCAGCGCCTGCGGGTCGGGCGGGGGGCCGTCATAGCCGGCGCCCGCGGGCGCCTCGACATCCGGTGCGCGCAGACCGGACAGGATCGCGAGCACGTCGCCTGCGTCCTGCACCAGCGCGGCGCCGTCACGGATCAGCCGGTTGGCGCCGCGCGCACGCGGATCGAGCGGCGAGCCCGGCACGGCCATCACTTCGCGGTTCTGTTCCGCGGCGCGGCGCGCGGTGATCAGCGAGCCGGACCGCTCGGCGGCTTCGATGACGACGACGCCAAGGCTCAGTCCGGAGATGATGCGGTTGCGGCGTGGAAAATCGCGCGCCTGCGGGACCAGCCCGAACGGCCGCTCGCTCACAAGCGCGCCGCGCTCGGTGATCGCATCGCGCAGATCGCCATGCTGGGGCGGGTACACCACATCCACGCCGCCTGCGGTTGCGGCGATAGTGCCGGTCTGGAGCGAAGCGGCGTGAGCGGCGCCGTCGATGCCGCGCGCAAGACCGGAAACAACCGCCACGCCTTCCGATCCGAGGCCGGCGGCGAGATCCCGGGCGAATTTCAGTCCGGCCGCAGAGGCGTTGCGCGCGCCCACGATCGCACAGGCGGGTCTTTCAAACAGCGAGATCGATCCGACGAGGCTGAGCACGGGCGGCGGCGGATCGAGGGCCGCGAGGAGGCGGGGGAAATCCGGCTCGCACGCCGCGATCAGCCGCCCGCCGATCGCGTCGAGCGCTTCCATTTCCCGTTCGGCGTCCTCCGCGGGCGGCGGTTTCAGCGGTCTTGCCCGACCGCCGCGCTGCGCAAGCCGGGGCAGGGCGTCCAGCGCCGCCTGCGGCTCGGCGTAGCGTTCGATGAGCTTGGCGAAGGTGACCGGGCCGACCTCCGGCGTGCGCGCAAGACGCAGCCAGTCGCGCCGTTCGCGCGCGGAGAGCGCGCGGCGCTTCACCCCTTCTTCGCCCCGATAAGCGGTTCCTCGCCTTTGAGAAGCCGCTGGATATTCGCCTTGTGACGCCAGAAGACGAGCCCTGCGAGAATCAGGGCGAGCACGGCGACGTCCGGCCTTGCGATCGCGAGCGCGAAAACGGGCGCGGCCGAGGCGGCGATGAGGGCGCTCAGCGAGGAGATGCGAAACACCAGAGCGGTCCCCAGCCAGGTCGCACACGTCAGAAGGCCCACCGGCCAGGCCGCCGCAAGCATGACGCCGAGAAAGGTCGCCACCCCCTTGCCGCCCTGGAATTTCAGCCATACCGGGAAGCAATGGCCGAAAAACGCGGCCCCGCCTGCGATGAGCCCCGGTATCGGGCCGGCGAGCGCCGTGAGCCCAAGGCAGGCGAAGCCGGCCTTGCTGCTGTCGAGAACGAGCGTGGCGAGGGCAAGATCCTTGCGGCCGGTGCGCAGCACGTTCGTTGCGCCGATATTGCCCGAACCGATCTCACGGATGTCGCCGAGGCCGGAAATCCTCACGAGCACGAGGCCGAAGGGGATCGAGCCCAGCAGATAGCCGCCGATGAGCGCGAGAGGGGCTGCAATCTCGAAGGGCATCGCCGCCTCGTATCTAGAGTTGATGAATGATCGCGCCTTCCACGAAAATCATCAAGACACGTCCGGTCATCCGGCGGCGCGCGAAGGGATCGTTGCGGCGCGGTTCGCGCATCGGGCGAGGCGCGGCGGCGTCGAACAGTATCAGATCGGCTGGCGCGCCTTCCGCGATCCGTCCCTGCGGCAGGCCGATAAGCTCGGCCGGCGCGGACGTCACGGGGCGCAAGGCTTCCAAAAGGCTCAGCCGTCCTTCGGCGGCGAGCGAGAGCAGCGCCGGCAGCATGTCTTCCAGGGCCGGGGCGCCGGGGCTTGCATCCGGGAAGGGGTGCGCCTTGGCGTCTTCGGTTTGCGGCGCGTGTGCGCTGACGACGGCGTCGATCATCCTGGATTTGACGGCTTCAATCAGCGCCTCGCGGTCATCCGGCTCCCGCAGGGGCGGCTCGAAACGGTAGGCAGCGTCATATCCGCCCGCGTCAACAGCGTTGAAGGCCAGATGACTGATCGGCGCCGTTGCGGCGAGATCCAGCCCGCGGGCGCGGGCGCTTGCAAGCGCGTCCAGTCCCGCGGCGGTTGTCACCCCGTCAAGCAGTATCCGGCCTCCGGTCAGTTCCGCGAGCGTCTCGGCGCGCTCCACAGCGAGCCGTTCGGACGCCGCCGGGCGCGCAGGCAGGCCAAGGCGGGCGGCAAGGTCGCCCTCGCTCGCGCAGGTGCCCGCCGATAGATGGGCGTCTTCCGCCCGCAGGCTCACCCAGGCTTCGAACGGACTTGCATAGCTGACGATGCGGCGTGCGAGGCTGGTGTCGGCGATGGGCGTTCCGCCGTCCGAAACGTAAACCGCGCCGGCCCGGAGCATCAGCCCGATCTCGGCCATTTCACCGTCACAGAGCGCAAGTCCGGAAGCGAGCAGGCGAACAGGCGCGCCGAGCGCACGCGCAGCGATCCACTCCACTGTTTCCGGGCTCGCAACGCCACGCCCGGAGCTCGCGTCCAGAACGACCGTTCCGATCCCGCCCCGCGCGGCGGCGCGCAGCGTGTCGTCGAGGGTTTCCGCAGCCGCATCGCCGGGTTCGCAGGCGCGCGCCTTGAGATCGACAAGCGCCGGGGCGAGGCACAGGCCGCGCGCGTCCATCACTTCAGCGCCTTCCGGCGGCGAGACGCCGGCGCCGACCGCAGCGATTAGGCCGTCCTCCATGAGCAGCCCGCCGGGCCCGTCGAAGCCGGTCGCCGGGTCGATGATGCGGGCGCCGGCGATGAAGGTCGCGCTCATGCTCCGGCCTCCTCGTCGCGCCAGATGCGATTGGCGCGGCCCGAGAGCAGCTCAAGCGCGGCCATGCGCACGGCGACGCCCGCCTCGACCTGGTCGAGGATCAGGCTGCGCCCGGCGTCGTCGGCGAGCGCCCCGTCGATCTCGACCCCGCGGTTCATCGGGCCGGGATGCAGCACCAGTGCGTCGGACTTGCAGACTTTCAGGCGCTCATGCGTGAGGCCGAAAAGCGCGAAATACTCTCGTGCGCTGGGCACGAGCCCCCCCGCCATGCGCTCGCGCTGCAGCCGCAGGGTCATGACGGCGTCGCAGTCCTCCAGCGCGTCGTCGAGATCGTGGAAGACCGAGACGCCCCAGCGGTCGGCGTCGGCGGGCATCAGCGTAGCCGGGGCACAAAGCCGCACCTCCGCGTTGAGCATGTTGAGAAGCGCGACATTGGAGCGCGCCACCCGGCTGTGCAGGATGTCGCCGACGATGGCGATGCACCAGCCGCCGACCTCGCCCTAGCGCCGGGTGAGGGTGAACACGTCCAGCAGCGCCTGGGTGGGATGCTCATGCGCGCCGTCGCCGGCGTTGAGCGTGGAGACGCCGGTCAGATCGGCGAAATAGGCTGCAGCCCCGGGCGAAGGGTGCCGCACGACGAGCAGATCGGGCTTCATCGCGGCGAGCGTGAGCGCGGTGTCGGCGAGGCTTTCGCCCTTCTTGAGCGAGGCCGCGCCGGCGGAAAAGTTCACCACGTCCGCGCCAAGCCGTTTTCCCGCCAGCTCGAAGCTCGCGAGCGTGCGCGTGGAGGCCTCGAAGAACAGGTTGATCTGGGTCAGGCCCTTGAGCGCGGAGGTCTTCTTGTCGGAGGAGCGATTGCGCTCGAGATGACCCGCGGCGAGGTCGAAAATCATCCGTACGTCGATCGGGTTCAGATCGCCGGCCGACAACAGGTGCTCGTGCGGGAAGGCGTAGGCGTAGTCCGCGCCGCTCATCGCTTGAGGCTCCGCAAAGGCGTCGCGGGGGTATAGGCGCGCTCGTCCGCGCCCGCAAGCGCGCCTCAGAGCGTGGCGGCGAAGACGGTCAGGAGCGGGGAGACGAGGGCGCTCAGCGCCGCGCTCGCCGTAATCATGCCCGCAGCGATCTCGGCCGGGCCGTCATGTTCACGCACGACAGCGTAGACGAACGCGGCGGCGGGCGTGGCGCCGGCGAGCACGAGGATCGCAAGCGGCTCGCCTGACAGGCCGAAGAGCAGCCCGAATGCGAGAAAGATCAAAGGCGAGACCGCCGCCCGCGCGACGCTTGCGCGCACCAGAAGCCCCAGCCGGCCGCGCAGGGCGCCGAAACGCAGCCCTCCGCCGATCGCCAGCAGGATGACGCCAAGCGCCCCGGCGCCGAGAATGTCGATCGGCGCCATCAGAGCCGGCGCGTTTTCCGGCAACGCCGCCGCGTTGGCGGCCAGACCGGCGATCGCGCCCATCAGGACCGGGTCGAACGCAAGCACCTTCCAGCTCAGTTTTCCGTTCGAGCGCGCCATGGCCGAGACGGCGAGAAGCGCAGCGGTCAGCGCGCCGGGCGCCAGAACGGCGGGAGCGAGCGCGGCGCCGGCCGCGCCGAAGACGCTTTGCGCGAGCGCGAGGAAGAGAAACAGGTTCCAGGCGCTCACCACCGCAATCAGCGCGGCGCGCTCGCCGGAGCGCGCGCGTGCGCCCAGCAAGGCGAGCCAGCCGAGGCCGCCAAGCGCGACGCCGCTGAGCGCGGAGGCCGCCATGAGCGCGCCGGCGTTCTCCACGGTGAAATCCGCCCGCGACAGGGTCACGAACAGAACCGCCGGCAGCAGGATGCGGTAATTCAGCCGGTTGACCCCGGCCCAGACAGGATCAGGCAGAAGGCCGGTGGCCCGGCAGGCCCAGCCGACGCCGATCACCGCGAAGACGGGGGGAAAGCCCGCAAGTATGGCCAGCGCGGTTTCGTTCATCCGCCCGCTATCCCGGCCCAGACGGGCAGCGCGATCGCAGCCAGCAGCGTGGTTGCGGTGACATGGCCCGCAGTCAGCTGCGCATCGCCGCCCAGTTCGCGCGCAAGCACGTAGGACGCCGCAGCGCCCGGCGTGGCGCCGACCGCAGTGAGGATGACAAGCGCAAGGCCCTCCACGCCGAAGGCGAGGCCAAGGCCGTAGAATACCGCGGGGGCGATGACCAGCTTCATGAAGACGGCCAGGGCGAGCAGGCGGGGCCGGGCGCCGATGGCGGCGAAGTCGAGCCCGGCGCCGATGGAGAGCAGGATCAGGGGCAGGGCCGCGCGCCCGGCCAGCGCTGCGGTCTCCGCAGCCGGTCCCGTCTGGAACAGGTGCAGCGCATTCGCGGCGGCGCCCGCCAGGCAGCCCAGGATGAGCGGATTGGTGAGGATGCGAAGGCCGACCCGGCGGAAGTCGGGCTTGGCGCCGCTTGAGCCGTGGAGCGACAGCCCCGCGACGCACATCACGTTGATGATCGGAACCGTCGGCGCGAAGACCAGCGCCACCAGCGCTGCGCCCTCCGGCCCGTAGGCGCCCGCCGCCAGCGCCAGCAGCACGAAGCCGTTCCACCGCACGGAGCCCTGGAAAAGGCTCGTGAAGGCGGGTCCGTCGATCGGCAGCGGCCGGAAGGCGTAGGCGAGCGCGCCCATGGCGAGGAAGGCGGTGACCACGGCGCCGAAGAACGGTCCGGCGTCGACCGCGCCGAAATCCGCGCGCGAGATGGTCGAGAACAGCAGCGCCGGGAGAAGCACGGCATAGGAAAGACGGCTGACGCCCGCCCAGAGTTCGGCGGCGACAAGGCCCGTACGCCTTACCGCCCAGCCCAGGCCGATGACGCCGAAAACCGGCGCAAGCGCGGCGATGACCGGGCTTTCGAGCAGTGTTTCCACCTCAGGCGGGGTCCGGCTTGGCGCCGCCGGTCCTCACGCGCTCGATATGGGCGAGCGCGCTTTCCAGGATGACGGCGGCGGCTTGCGCGTCGATGACCGGCTTGCGTTCCCATACCGGCACGCCGGCCTCTGCAAGGCGCTCATTGGCCTCCGCCGTGGACAGGCGCTCGTCCTGATAGGCGATGGGGATGTCGCGGATGCGCAGGAGATTGGTCGCCAGCGAGCGCGCCGACTGCGCCCGGCGTCCGTCGCCGCCGTCCATATGCAGAGGCAGTCCGATGACGAGCCCGCGGCACTTGCGCTCGTCGTAGAGCGCAAAGAGTTTTTCTGCATCCTCGGTGAACTTGGTGCGCTCGATCGTGGTCAGCGGCGTGACGACGCTGCGATCGCTGTCACACACCGCGACCCCGAGCGTTTTCGAGCCCGGATCGACCGCCATGAGCGGGCCCGAAGGCAGGTGGGCGAGTTCAAGAAACAGCATGGCGCGCCACATACGCCGCGCGGCAGGCCTAGGGAAGGGGGCGTGATGCGAGGCGCTCGCTTCTTGCGCTGCGTCATGGGCGTTGCTACTGCACCGGCTTCGAATTCTCCCTCCGACCCGGAGCGTTTCGCCCCATGTCCGTGACGAAAGACGACGTCCGGCGCATCGCCAAGCTTGCGCGGATCCAGGAGCCGGCCGACCGCCTCGATGCGCTCACCGGCGAACTCAACGGCATTCTCGACTGGATCGAGATGCTCGGCGAGGTCGACGTGACCGGCGTCGAGCCGATGACGACGCCTGTCCAGACCCCGCTTCCGATGCGCGCCGACGAGATCACCGACGGCGGGGTGCGTGAAAAGGTTCTGAAGAACGCGCCGAAGTCCGAAGAGGGCTTCTTCGTCGTGCCCAAGAGCGTGGAGTGAGGCCGATGACGGATTTCACCGCGCTTTCCCTGACCGAGGTCCGCGAGGGGCTGGCTGCGAAGGATTTCTCCGCGGTCGAACTCGCTGAGGCGACGGTCGCCGCAGCGGAGGCCGCCCAGGGCGCTCTCAACGCCTTCACGGTGATCGACGGCGAGCGCGCCGTGGACATGGCCAGGGCTTCCGACGCGCGCCTGGCGAAGGGCGAGGCGCGCGCGCTGGAAGGCGTGCCGCTGGCCATCAAGGATCTGTTCGCCGTGGAAGGCGTCGAGACGACGGCGTCCTCCAACATCCTCAAAGGCTTCAAGCCGGCGTACGAAAGCTCCGTCACGCAGAACCTCTGGGATGCGGGCGCTGTCTTCTTCGCGAAGACAAGCATGGATGAGTTCGCCATGGGCTCGTCCAACGAGACCGCTGCGACAGGCCCCGTGGTGAACCCGTGGCGGGCGCGCGGCTCGGACGCGGGGCTGGTGCCGGGCGGATCGTCCGGCGGGTCGGCGGCGGCGCTTGCGGCGGGAATTTCCTACGGCGCAACCGGCACCGACACGGGCGGATCGATCCGCCAGCCCGCCGCGTTCACCGGCCTGGTCGGCGTCAAGCCGACCTATGGGCGTTGCTCGCGCTGGGGCGTCGTGGCGTTTGCTTCCTCGCTCGACCATCCGGGCCCGTTCGCCAAGACCGTGCGCGACGCCGCCATCCTGACGCGCGAGATGGCCGGTCCCGACCCGAAGGACTCCACGAGCTTTCCGGGCGAGACGCCGGATTTCGAGGCGGCGGTCGGCCGCTCGGTCAAGGGCCTGCGCATCGGCGTTCCGAAAGAATACCGTGTCGACAACATGCCCGGGGAGATCGACGCGCTTTGGAGCCAGGGCGTGGAATGGCTCAAGGCGGCGGGCTGCGAGATCGTCGACATCTCGCTGCCGATGACGAAATACGCGCTGCCGGCCTACTACATCATCGCGCCCGCGGAGGCCTCCTCCAACCTCGCGCGCTATGACGGCATGCGCTACGGCGTGCGCGTGGACGGCGAGGACCTGATCGACACCTACGAGAAGTCTCGCGCGGCCGGCTTCGGCCAGGAGGTCCAGCGCCGGATCCTGATCGGCACGTATGTGCTGTCGGCGGGATACTACGACGCATACTACCTCAAGGCGCTGAAAGTCCGCCGGAAGATCGCCGACGACTTCAACGAGGCGTTTGAGCAGGTCGACGCGATCCTGACGCCCACCACGCCGTCGGCGGCGTTTCCGATCGGCGACGAGACCAAGAAAAAGGATCCCGTGCAGATGTATCTCAACGACATCTTCACGGTGACGGCGAACATCGCGGGCATTCCTGCGATGAGCGTGCCGGCGGGGCTCGACAAGGATGGCCTGCCGCTTGGCCTGCAGGTCATGACGCGCGCGCTGGACGAGGAAACGCTGTTTGCGGTGGGCGCGGCCATCGAGGACGCGGCGGCGTTTCGCGCGCGTCCGGAGCGCTGGTGGGCGTGAAGCCGGGTCAGATTGCGCTCATCGCCGGGGCGGCGGCCGCCCTCGGGGGTGCGGCGATGCTGGCGGGACGGCTGGGCGAGGGCGCCGGGATCAGGGCGCTGGGCGCGGCGTTGCTGCTTTTCGGAGCGGCGGGAATACTGACGACGATCGGCGCGCGGCGGATGAAGCGCGCAGTGGACGCCATGGCCGAGCAGGCCGGGCGGTCCGGTGAGGAGAAGGACGGCGGCGATGCCTCTCGATGACGCTGAGCACACCTATGTGATCCCCGGCGCGACCGGAGACTGGGAAATCGTCGTGGGTCTCGAGGTTCACGCCCAGGTGAAGTCCCGGGGCAAGCTGTTCTCAGGCGCTGCGACCGAATTCGGCGCCGAACCCAACACGCAGGTGAGCCTTGTCGACGCCGCCATGCCGGGCATGCTGCCGGTCATCAACCGCTTCTGCGTGGAGCAGGCCGTGCGCACGGGCCTCGGGCTGAACGCGAGGATCAACCAGCGCTCTCGCTTCGACCGGAAGAACTATTTCTACCCGGATCTGCCGCAGGGCTACCAGATCAGCCAGTATCAGCACCCGATCGTCGGCGAGGGTGAAATCGAGTGCGAGCGCGACGACGGTTCGGTCTTCACCGTCGGCATCGAACGCCTGCACCTCGAACAGGATGCGGGCAAGTCGATCCACGATCTCGACCCCAACGCGACCTATGTCGATCTCAACCGCTCCGGCGTGGCGCTGATGGAGATCGTCTC
>CAZLOV010000025.1:0-23621 GCA_964561235.1 uncultured Caulobacterales bacterium | reverse complement strand
TATCAACCCGCGGCGCTCCCATAAAAAGTGAGGGCGGCGCGGGGCGCAGGTCAGCGCCCAGCGCGGTCGCTACGAGATTAATTCACCATTCTTGCGAGATGACGACAGATCACCGATTCAATACTCAGCGCCGCTTTTTCGATCGTGAACTGGCGCGCTGAGGCGAGGCCGGCCTCCCGCATACGACTGAGTGCGTCTTCATCCTCCAGCAACGAGATCAATCGTTCAGCGCTCGATTCGACATCATGGGTCGGCAGCCTGAGCGCCGCACGGCCGCCCAAATCGTACTCCTCGCCGCCGCCGCGTTCGGGGCAGGCCGCAACTGCGCCGCAAGCCATGGCCTCAAGGGCGGTGCGGCCGAATGCCTGATAAGTCGACATGTCAATGAAGAGATCGCTCTGGCGAAGCACGTCCGCGACGCCCTCGCGGCTGAGCACCCCGCGATGGTCGAGCGGCGGCAGAGGCCGATCAATCGACTCAAGCTGATCCGGATCACAGCCAAAGCTGATGATGCTGATGGGCTCGCCAAGCGCGCTGCGGATTCGGTGCAGTACGTCCACGGTCGCTTCCGGCGCCCGGCGAGGGGTGGAAGGCCGCAGCATCGCCGACAGAATAATCGGGTCACCGGGGCGACGCGTTCGGCGGCCGGCGTCATGGTAGATGGCATGCTCAATGCTGGGCGCAATCTTGTGCACCGGCACGTCGTGAAACTTCGTGACAGTCCGGCACAGCCAGCGCGTCTTCGCGACGAGCACTGCTCCCTCCAACTCGCCGTAGGAGCCGTAGGCCTCAGCAAAGAGTGGCGAATTGTCGGGGACGATCCACGGCTCGTAATCCTGTACATAATACATGAACAGTCGGTCGGGATGTGCTTGGCGGGCGCGCTTAAGCAGCCGCACAGACAGAAAATGCGTGGCGACTATCACGCTGTGTTGGCCCGCCGCCGCGACAAGTCCGTCTTCGTCTGCGAAGACATCGAACATGCCGGCGGCATACAGGTTTGGGTAAAGCCGTTCGTAGTCAGCGACGTCGCGTGCGCGCACGAGGATTTTTACGGCATGTCCGCGCGCCGCCAGCCCGCCGGCTTCCTGTGCGATTGAGTGCACGCCCCCGCCGCCCGGAGAGACGGGCAAGAGAAACGCGATATCGAGCCGTATCCTGGCCTCCGTCATCGGATCGCGCTGGCTGATCCGCTCGCGAAGCGTGATAAGGGCTGCGTTATCCTTTAACGCGCTTGCGGCGGCCTCAATCCGATCTCGTCCCCAGCGCTCCCTCAGGATCGCATTTCCGGCAGCCGACAAGCGCTTGCGGCGCTCCGAACCGAAACTCTTCGATTTGGCGTGGAACACATAGAGCGAAGGATTGATGTGCGCGGCATATCCCGCCTCGCGCAGCCG
Source organism: uncultured Caulobacterales bacterium (assembly GCA_964561235.1). Taxonomy (GTDB): domain Bacteria; phylum Pseudomonadota; class Alphaproteobacteria; order Caulobacterales; family Maricaulaceae; genus JBCBSP01. The sequence goes on along the minus strand of CAZLOV010000025.1, from coordinate 22,224 downwards.
CAGCAGAAGATCCGTCTCCTCGCCGTAACCAGACGGGAACGCGCCTTCATCGAGCCCGCCCACCGCCTCGAACGCAGAGCGGCGAATGGCGTAACAGAAGCCGTTGACAAGCGGGACGCGCGGTAAGCCAAGACCTCGACCTGCACGAGCGACGAAGCGGTCGTATTCAGCCACCGACAGCGGGCGCGGGATCGTGTTGACCGCCCACGCGCCGTCCGCTTTGCGCACTGCAGGAACGGACTGCCAGGTGGCTGCGTTCGAGACGGGCCCGCAGACCGCAGCCTCTTCATCCTCGAGAAGCGGTGCAGCTAGGCGCTCGATCCAGAAGGGCGGGACAACAGTGTCGCTATTGAGGAAGATGAGTATGTCGGCCCCTGCCTGCCGAGCTCCGGCGTTGATGGCGCAGGTATAGCCGTGCGCCTCATCGTGGCGGATCAGCTTGACGTGCGCATGCGCGCTCGCCACGCCGCGCAGAAACTGAGCCGTCGGAGGTTGCGACCCGTCGTCAACAAGGATCAATTCCACCGCGGGAAAAGTATGGGCGAGCACTGAAGCGATGCAGCGCCGGACGTCCTCGAGTGCATTGTGCACAGGAATGATGACAGCGCAGGAGGGCAGCGGCTCAGCCGCGTTGAACGCCACAGAGGAGGGGCGCGGTGTGAGCGTTCCGGAATAGGAGGCGAAACCGCGCCGGTCAGCCGGTGGTCCTTCGTCCGCATCCGGAAGCGAAATGAAATCGCCATACAGAGCAAGATAATCCGCCCCCATTTGTCGACAGGATCGCGCCGCTGAGCCGTGGAGGCGCGCCTCGACCACAGCGGCCTGGCGATCCACGATTTCCTCGGGATGAGTGCGAAGGTGCCGCACCAGGTTGAGGAGCGCGTCTGGATCCGCTGCTTCGGGCACCCAGCCCGCACCGGAGTCCGTGATGCGTTCAGCAACCGCACCAAGCGGCGATCCGATAACCGGCAATCCCGCAGCCCACAGCTCAGTGAGCGTATGGCAATAGGTTTCCGGCCAGACGGACAGAACAGCGCCGACATGGGGGCGCAATGCGGCGGCGGCCGTTACGAAGGCGTCGCGCTCATAAGGGCCGTGCTCTGTAACGCCAGCTATCGGTCCGCCTTGGCTAATGCGGCCAAGCACGTGCAGTTCGATATTCAGCTCTTCGCGATGCTCAGCCAGCACGGCGAGCAGTCCGGCGCCCTTGGCGTAGCCGACGCTGCCCGGCACGAGGATACGCAACGGTTCGTCCGGCGCGGGCGCACCGGGCGGTTCGGCGAAGGCGGGGAAGTCCCGGCCATGCGGAATCACGTCGAAGGGATGCCCGGCAAGGTCCGGAAAAGCGTCAAGGATCAGCGCGCGGGCGCTGGGCGCTGTGGTGACGAAACGGTCGCAAAGGGAAAGCGCAACGCCCATCGCGCTGCGCCAGTCATGGACGGCGGCGTGCTTGAGGGGCGGCATGCTGTCGGCTGGCCAGAGCTCCGGCGTGCAAGGCCCCGGCCCCTCGGTGCAGCGCCCCGCGCAGTGACGGTTCCGCTCGTCGAGCAGCTTCACTGTCGGACACACCGTGTAGAAATCGTGGAACGAGAACACGACGGGCAGATCCAGCCTCTTCGCCTGGTCGATCAGCCCGAGGGAATGCTTGGCGATATGGCGTATGTGGACCAGCTCGATGCGGTGCTCGGCCAGCCAGGCGGCCACGATCGCGTCATAGGCCGCGCTGCGGTGAGGAAACGGCGTCAGCGCTTCAGGCAATGCGGCCGTCGCCTCCAGCGCAGGTTCGCCGGCCTCGACCCGGCTCAGCTCAAGCGTCTTGCCGTCCGAGACCAGGAGCCACGGCTCCACCTGGTCGTCGATCGCCGCCATCAGATCGCGATTGGTCTGCGGCGTGCCGCCGCGCGGCGACAACCTGGGCAGCACATAGAGCACCCGCGGCCTGACGGGGCCGTTCCGGGCCTTCTCCAGCGCCTTGCGGACCTGTTCGCGCGCGCGGCGCAGCGTCTCGCCGCCGGTGAAGGCGCGCACGGCGGCGGTATAGTCGGGATGGCGCGCATCCAGCACGGCGCGGCCCTGTTTGAGAAGCGCCGCCTTCTCCTCGCCGAAGCTGGCGCTGCGCACATGGCGCACATAGCCGGCGTCGTCGACCACATGCGTCCATCCGCGCCGGCGCGCGCGCATGCAGAAATCGTTCTCCTCGCCGTAACCGCGCGGGAAGGCGTCCGCATCGAACAGCCCGGTCTCGGTCAGGCAGTCGCGCCGGATATAGAGGCAATAGCCGTTGCCCGTGGGCGTTTCGGGATAGAGCCGCAGCGAGGCCTGCGCCACGGCGCGCGCGGCGGCCTCGGCGTCCACGCCCGGCGGCAGCGGGTTGGCCTGGCCGATTTCGGGCGCGGAAAATGCGCCGGCATTGTCGGAAAACGGCGTCGCAGTGCCCACCCGGTCGCCGGAATAGGCCGCCATGCGCAGGTTCTGCAGCCAGAGCGGGCCCACCTCGGTATCCGCGTTGAGCAGCACCACGTCGGCCTCGCCGGCAAGGCTCATCCCCTGATTGACGTTGCGGGTGAAGCCGAGATTTTCCGGATTGCGGCGCACCTCCACGCGCGGGTCGGCGCCATGCCGCTTCAGCACGCCGGCCACGCGCGCATCGGGGCTGGCGTCGTCGAGCACGACAATGCGCACGGTCTCCGGCGTGCAGCGCCGCACCGAGGCGAGGCAGCGGTCGGTCTCTTCGGGCGCGTTGTAGACCGGGATCACCACGCACACCGGCGGCGCAGCGGCGATGCGCTGGAGCATGGCCGCAGCGCGCTCAGGCGCAAGCACGGGCGCTGGCGGGAGCGGTTCCGGCTTCGGTTCCGGCTTCGGCTTCGGCGGCGTCGGCGCGGATCGGGCCGGCGCCGGCGCGCCGCCAGGCTCCGGATCTGCGCCGGCCGGTCCGCCGACGGCGCCGGAGGCGCGGATCTCGCGGCCCTCGCGCCGGCCCGAGCGCAGATAATGCGTGACGGGATCAAGGCCCGCCGCCGCCACGTCGGCGTGCCGCTCAAGGTAGAAACGCATCGAGAATTCGGGCGAGGGGTCGCGGCCCTCCGCAGCGCCTGAGCGGGCGAAGTGCAAGAGCGGGTTTATCCCCGCCTTGGCGACATCGGGGTTCCGGGCAAGATACCAGGCCGGATCAAACACCGGGTTCGGCCGGCGGCCCTCACGCCAGCCGAATTCCATGAAATGATGAAACGGCAGGCGGTCTCCCGCGGCGACGTCGGGATATTGCGACGCATACCAGGCGGCGTCGAAATGATCGCCGATCTCCGCCTTGAGCCGGTTCATCCGGCGGCGGGCGCGCCAGGCGGAGACGGGATTGCGGCGCACCGCGCGCAATGGCGCGGTCACCCGCCAGCTCATCGTCGAGCGCACCGCATCGGCGGCGCGCGCGGCGGCCTCGGCGCGGGCCTCCGCCTCTTCCGCGCGCCGGGCCTGCGCGTCGCGCTCGCCGGCCGCGCGCTGCAATTCGGCTTCCGCCTGCTCGCGCCGCTTTTGATGCTCAGCAAGCGCGGTTCGAGCGGCGTCGCGTTCGGCGGCCAGCCGTCCGCTCTCCGAGACGGCCGCCTTCAGCTGCGCCTCCTGCTCGGCGAGGCGCCCGCGAAGCGCCTCAAGCGCCCCTTCCTTCTGGCGCAGCGCGTCGAGATGCCTGCGCGCCTCGGCGCGCGCCTGCGCGAGGGTTTCATCAGCCTTCGACAGACGCTGTTTCAGCGCCGCCGCCTCATCGCCTGCTTTGGCGCGCGGCAGCAGGGCGTCGCGCTCGGCCTTCAGGGCGTTGCGCTCCGTCTCGAGCCGGGCGCGTTCGGAAGCCAGCCGCCGCGCGTCCGCCTCCAGCCGCTGACGCAAGCCCTCGTCCGCCTCGAATTCGCGAAGCGTCGCAATCGCCTCTTCCGAAAGCCCCGGCGCCGTTTCCGGCCCGCCGGGCTCCTGCAACGCCTTCCACAGCGCCAGCTGGGGCCGCGTGAGAAGCCGCTTCGCCTCAGCGTCGTCGACGCGCTCCCGGCGCAGATCGGCGCTAATCGCATTGCCTCCCGCCGCCGCGTCAAGGCCGCTCACGCCCAGCGCTTCGAGATCGGCGGCGAGGCGTCCCAGCGCGGCCTCCGGATCGCGCACGAGCGCATCGTAATCGGCGAAGACGTGATCCATCGCCAGACCGTGCCTGAGCGCTGCGGTCATGTAGGCTTCCCAGAGCGCCAGGCCTGCGCGCGCCGGAAACCCGTTCCGGTGGCGCAGCGATCGGGCGATCTCGAGCGGATGACGCATGACGATCACCGCCAGCGGACGCACCAGCGCGCCCTTGAAGATCGGCGCGAGCAGGCAGAGCCGCGGCTCCTTGAGCGCCCAGTGACCGTGCGCGTCCAGCGAGGCGACGAGTTCCGCGATCGGCTTGCGCTGGTCGCGGACTTCCTTCGGATCGGCGTTGTCGGCGTTAAACGCGGAGACCTTCCACCAGTCGGCGCCCGAGGCGTGCAGCAGGGCGTCGCAGATGCGCCGGGCCTCGCGCCGCTCGAAGAAGCCAAGCGGGTTTTCCCAGTTGGTCGGCGTCAGCTGCTCCTCGTCGCCGACATGCACGCCCATGCGCGCCAGCGCGCCGGTCACAGCAGACGTGCCGGAGCGATGCATGCCCAGCACGAGGAGCTGCCGGTTGGCGGCGTCCGTCGTTTTCACACTGGCCGGTTTGGCGGACTTGGACATCGGGCGTCGCGGCTCCGGGAGGGGTGGTGAATTCGTCGTAACGTCTTGGGCGCCGGAATCAATCCGCCGCCGCGCGCGCTGCGGCCCGGTCGAGAATCTCGTTCAGCCGGCGCGCAAACGATTCCGGCGCATAGCGTTCAAGGGCGCGCCGGCGTCCGGCCTCCCCAAGCTGCGCATAAAGCGCAGGATCGGCGGACAGCTGCTCCAGCAGGGCCAGCGCGGCCAGCGGTTCGTCCGGCGGGATCAGATAGCCGGCCTCCTCGCCAATCACCTCTCTCAACGCGCCGCGGTCATAGGCGATCACGGGCCGCCGCGCCGCCATCGCCTCAAGCGCGGTGCGCCCGAAGGATTCGGCGAACTTCGAGAACACCAGCACGGCGTGGGCGCCTGCAATGGCGTCCTCGGCGCGCTCGGCGTAGCCGGGCGCCTCGAGATTCGTCAGCGCGAGCGCGGAGGCGCGCTGCATGACCTCGTCCAGCTCGGGCGTCCGCGGGCCGATCAGGGCGAAACGCAGATGCGGCGCGCGCCGCGCAGCCGCTTCCGCCAGCAGGAGCACGTCCTCGATACCCTTCTTGACGACGTTGCTGGAAATAAGCGCTGCGGTGAACGCCCCGCCTGCATAGCCGGCCGGAAGATCGAAACGCGCGGGATCGACCACGTTGGGAAGGACCTCAACGCAGGCGTCCGAAGGAAACAGCCCCGCGGTGCGCGCGGAATTCGCCACGATCAGATCGGCGGTCTCACGGATTTCGGCGAGCAGATCCTCCGGGCTTGCTCCAAGGCTTTCAGCGAGCTCCGGATCCTTCGTCAGCAATTCCCGGATATGGCAGACGACGGGCGTTCCCGCAGCACGCGCCGCGGACAGGGCGTCGCGCGGCACCAGGGTGTTCACATAGACAAGCGCGGGCCGATGGGCGCGGATGAGATCCGACGTCAGCCCAAACCACGCCCCGCAGCCCGCCTCCTCCCATTCCAGCTCCGGACCGCACGCGACCCGGTCTGCACGCTCCCGGACCGCGGCGAGATAGCCGGGGTCGGGATCCGGCAAGGCGGCGATGACCTCGAAACGCTCGCGGTCGACCGCCGCGAGCAGGTCGAGAAAGCTCCGTTCTCCGCCGAACCGCACCGAGTCCGCGCTGTGGGCGATGAACAGGACGCGCCGCCGTCCGTCCGAAACCGGCGCCGGCGAGAGCCCGAGGCGCTTGGAGTGCAGCGCGAAATGCACGAGCGGGCACATGCCGGGAGGGATGAGGTCCGCATAGGCGGAAAGATACGCGCGCGTGGAGAAATCCGGTCCCGGATCGAAGCCCCGCCGCCAGCCTTCGGCGAGATAGTGCTCCAGCGGATGAATCTCGGCCGCATCCGGCGCGCCGGGCTGGGCGAGGTAGAAATCCGGATCGAACATGGCCGGGCCGGGACGGCCCTCGCGCCAGCCGGAATTCAGGTAGTGCTCGAGCGGGTCCATCTCGGCGGCCGCCACATCCGGCGCGGCGGCGAGGTATCCGGCGGCGTCGAAGAGAGGATGCGGCGAAAGCCCGGCGCGCCAGCCCGCGGCCCGATAGTGCCGCCAGGCGTCGTCCGGCGCGGCCGCCCCCAGCCGCTCCACCTGACGCCGGTAGTGCTCCGCATCGAACAGGACCGGCTGCGGCGGCGCAGGCGCATCCAGCGAGGATGCAAGCGCGTCCACCAGCCGCCTCTGGGAATGCGGCGCCGTCATGCCTCAACCCGCCGCGCGACGGGCGGCGTCCGCCGAAAGGGCCGACAGCCGCGCGTCCATCATCCGGCCGGCCTGCTCGAGCGAAAACCGCTCGGCGATGCGCCGCCGGCCGGCTTCGCCCAGGCGCTCGCGAAGGCCCGGATCGCTGGCGAGGCGCGCGATCATTTCAGCCGCCGCGCCGATATCGGGTTCCGCCCAGCGCGCGCCCTCGCCGTATGGGTAGGCGCCGGGCGGCACGGGCACGAGTTCGCAGGGCACGGGCAGGCCGCAGGTTTCATCCAGAATGTCGGTCGAGCCGGAGTGATCCGTCGCGATGACGGGAAGACCGCGCGCCATCGCCTCGGCGAGCGTCAGCCCGAAGCCTTCGCTGCGGTGAAGCGAGACGAGCATGTCGGCGGCGTCGTACAGCGCGGCCATCTCCTCGGCGTTGAGCACGCGGTCGATGACGAAAATGTCGCCGCGTCCGCGCAAACGGCGCAGCAACTCGAAGCGCCGCGCGTCATGACGCGCGCCGCCATGGCATTTGACGATCAGCGCCGTTCCGGGACCAGCGCCCGCGCGCTCGAACGCGGCCAGCGCGCCTTCCGGGTTCTTGCGCGCGGCGAAGGAGTTGAAGTCGAAGAGGCAGAGCGCGAGCACCCGGTCTTCGGGCAGGGCGAAGCACCGGCGCGCATGCAGACGCGTCTCCTCCGACACCGGCGGCGCGACCGGCGTGGGATGGGGTACGATGTGGACCGGCGCTGCGACCTTGGCCGCCACCGCGTCGCGCACGAAGCGGCTCGGCGTCCAGATCTCGTCGAGATGCTCGGCCGCAGCCCGCCAGGCGTCCGGGAACACGTCGAGCTCCCAGGCCCAGTAGCCGATGCGAAGCCGCCCCGGCGCGATCATCTCGGGCATGCGGGCGGGCGCGTGCATCATCTCGTCCGCATTGATGTGGAAAAGATGGGCCTCCGCCCGGCTCGGCCCCGTCTGGAGCGGGAGTTCAAAGCCGAGCCTGTCCTCGAAAATCCCGTGCGTGGTCACCGCACGCGCGGTGACCGGCCGGCCCACCGCCCTGAGCGCCCGGACCGCGCGGCGGGCGCCTTCGCCGACGCCGCTTTCGGTGCTGAAGTATCCAAAGACCGCAACCGAGCCCGGCTCGCGTTCCGGATCGGCCAGCTCCGGCGGCGGCGCGGCGGGGGCATCCGGCGCCGGCCCCGGCGCGGCTTCCGCATAACCGGCGCGGCGGCGCGCGGCGGCGACGATCTGCGGCGGCAGCAGGCGCGCAACCGGCCGCAGATGGTGACGATGACGCGCCAACGCGCCCCAGAGCGGCGACGGCGCAGGGCGCGCGCCGCCATGCACCGGCGCCAGGAAGACGGCGGGTATTCGGTGCTCGCGCACGCCGGTCGAAACGAGCCAGTCCAGAAACGCCGCCCGGCCTGATGCGGAATCAATGTCGAACGCCCGCCGCAGATCGGTGCGCCCGGCCCAGACCTCGTAGGCGAAGCGGGTCACCGGTCGCGCCGGATCGCTTGCAACCTGCGGGCTCGGCTCGTTGCAAAGCCGGATCAGATCCGCCGCCGCCCCGCCGGCGTCTTTCACCGGCTCAGGATGCGCGCGCCGCCAGACCGCCCGTGCGATGTCGTGCAGAGGCTCGCCGTCCGGGCCCGAAGCGTAGGCGTAGGGGCGCGTGCGCCAGTCGTCATGGCCGTTGGCGGCGAGGCGCGCGAGATAGTCAGCCAGAAGGTCGGACAGCTCGCCGATATCGCTGACCTGAAACCGGTCCTGATGCTTGGAGAAGACCGACGGATCCCCCGGCACCACGCCGCTGAAATGGAAGAAGTGCAGCGGTCGGCCCGCCGCCAGCCATTCCCCGCCCTCGCGCGTCACCGGCCGGTGGGAGAGATTCCAGTAGGCGGTGTTGTAGCCGGGATGCCTGAGAATGTGCGCGCCCGGCACGTAGGCGGGGCCGAGATCGAGAAATTTCTGGTCGACGAACAGGCCCTCCTCCAGCGCGACGCGGCAGTCCACCGCCATGCGCTCGGCCCACCAGGCGATGAAGCGGCGCGCATCGGGCGTATCGCGGAAGGCGCAGAAACCGAGATTGTAGACCCCGGTGCGCATCAGCCGCACATCGTCGGGATCGCCGCCGTCGTCGAGCGGCGAGGTCGCATGCGGGGTCAGCACCAGCTCGGCGCCGTCGCGCAGCGCCGCTTCGACATCGGCGAGCGGCTTGAGAACCAGGATGTCCGGATCGAGATAGACGGCCGCTTCCGCGCCCAGCGTGTCGAAGGCGTACTGGAGGGCCGCGGCCTTGATGGCGGTGTTGAACTCCATGATGGAGTAGCGAAGCGCCATGTCCGCGAAGGTCGGAATGGGCAGTTCGCGCGCCTCCACCACCTCGAAGCCGATGCGCGCGCGGTCTTCGGCGGACAGGCCTTCGTCGGCGAGAAAGATCACGAAGCGCGCATCCGGGTCGGCGGCGGTCAGCGAACGCCCGAGCGTCAGCGCGTAGGCGAGATAGTTCGCCGAGCAGATCGTGAAATAGAGCGGTTTGACCATGATCGCCGAACATGGGACGGGGCGCTTGCCCGCCCTGTCCGCGCCTTCTAAGAGTACCGCCGACGCCGCCGCGCGCGCCGCAGGCGGTTGCAGCGCCCTTTCCCTAACGCGGCTGACCGGTGACGGCCAAGGACCCATGTACGCCTGGCGCGACTTTTCCTCAGCGTTCGCAAGCATTCGCTCGTTTAGCTATCTGGCGGCGAAGCAGCTGCAGTTCGATCACCGCCGCACGGTGCTCGGCAGCCTGTGGATCGTGCTCGCCTTCGGCTTCACCTCCGCCTCCATCGCCGCGCTGATCGCAGCGCTGACGGGCCAGCCGCTCAATGACCACGTGCCTTACGTCATGTTCGGCTTCGCCGCGTGGAACTTCGTCAGCGGGGTGCTGACGGAAGGCTGCGGGGTCCTGACGCGCGGGCGCGCCTATCTTCTGCAGATGCCCCTGCCGCGGCTGGTGTTCGCGATTTCGCTGGTTCTGCGCCGCGGCATGCTGATGCTCATCCACCTCGCCACGGCCGCAGGCGTGTCGGTCTTCTTCGGATGGCGCCCTGAGCTGGACCTGCTGTGGGCGCTGGCTGCAGCGCCGATCTATTTCATCGCCGCCGTCGGCGCGGCGGGCACGCTCGGCCTGATCACGGCGATGATCCGCGACATCGGCGAACTCGTGAGCGCGGCGATGCGGCTGGCCTTCTTCTTCACGCCGATCATCTGGCTGCCGGATGCGCGCGGCGACGGCGACGGGCTGATCGCGCTTGTGGTGACCTGGAACCCGCTCGCCTATGTGATCGACATCATGCGCGCGCCGTTTCTCGGGGCCGCGCCGTCGCCGGAGGCGTGGCTGATCAGCGGCGGGCTGGCGTTGGGCGCCTTCGTGTGCGCCGCGATCGCCACCGAGATCTGGGGCGAACGCATCACCTACTGGCTTTAAGCGGAGGCCGCGCGTGAACGACGGGCCCTACATCCTCGCCGAACACCTGACCATCCGCTATCCGCTCGCGCGCGCGGGCGCGGCGACGCCGGGCGGCGCCAAGCGGCATACCGCGCTCGACGACGTCTCCTTCAGGCTGGACCCGGGCGCGCGACTGGGTCTCCTCGGCCGCAACGGCGCTGGAAAGTCCACCCTGCTGCGCGCGCTCGCCGGGGTGTATCCGCCCAGCAGCGGCCGGCTCGAGGTGAAGGGAAGCGTGGCGGCGGTGTTCAACGTGTCGCTCGGCTTCGTGCCGGAGGCGACGGGCTATGAGAACATCTTCCTGCGCGGCGCCCTGCTCGGCCTGCCGTTTGACCAGCTGCGGGAGACGGCGCCGGAGATCATCGCGTTCTCCGGGCTTGGGGACTGGATCCACCAGCCGATCAGCCGGTATTCAAGCGGCATGGCGCTGCGGCTGGCCTTCGCGATCACCACGTCGGTCTCCAGCGACATCCTGCTGCTGGACGAATGGCTCGGCGCGGGCGATGCGGATTTTCTCGAGCGCGCCAGGGCGCGCATGAGCGAACGCGTGGAACAGAGCCGCATTCTTGTGCTCGCCACACACAACATGCGCCTGATGCGCGAGCAATGCGACACCGCCATGGTGCTTTCCGGCGGCGCGGTCGTGTTCCATGGCGCGATCGAAGAGGCTATTCAGGCCTACCAGTCGCAGCGCGCGCCGGCCCACGCCTGAGCCGGATCGCCTGGCGGAGAGGCCGAGCCCATGCGTCCCGTTCCCCTGATCATCGCCGGCGCGCCGCGTTCGGGCACAACCTTCTTCACGACCGCGCTCAACGCCCATCCCCAGGTGCGGGTCTCCAACGAGCTCAGGCTGTGGTCGGCGTTCAACGATCTGCGCCGGCGCACCGAGACGCCGAACGAATCGCTGCCGGAGCATCCGCTGCGCGCGGCGTTTCGCGCCCGCATGCTGGAAAGCCTCGCCGAGCTGTTTCGGAACTTCTACGAAAACGAAGCCGGCGACGACCAGATGGGCTGCCCAGGCTTTTCCGACGGCTCGCCGCTGCGCGTGATCGGCGACAAGAACCCCGCCTACGCCGACAGCCATAATCCGAGATGTCTGGAGTTCATCGCCGAGATGCTTCCGGATGCGAAATTCATCCATGTCCACCGCGATCCGCGCTCTTGCGTCGCCTCCTACAACCGGATCGAGAATTTCGCCTTCGAGGTGGAGCGCGGCGCAAAGATCTGGAACCGGCATGTCGGCAACATGCTGGCCTTTGAGGAGGCCGCCGGCGCAGGCCGCGTGATGCGCGTGCGCTACGAGGACTGGGTGACGCCGCAGTCCAGCGCGATCATGCGTCAGATCGAGGCCTTCCTCGACCTGCCGCGCACGGATCACGTTGAAACCTTCCTCGCGCGGGAACGTGAAACGCCGACGCCGTACCGCTCGCCGGCGACCGCGACGGAGAAGCTCGGACGCACCACGTTCAGCGAAGTGTTCCAGAGCGAGCAGATCCGCATCATCGAAGGCGCGACCGCCGAGCTCATGGGCCGGCTGGCCTATGAGCGCGAGACCGCATGAGCTAGCCTTGCGCGCGCTTCGAAACGCGCGGCTGAAAGGGTTTGTGATGCGACGCCGGGAGGCCGGCTACACCCTCATGGAAGTGCTCGTCATGCTCGCGGTCTCGGCCCTGGTCGCAACCGTCGTGTTTGACTCAGTACGCCGCGCCTCCGCGCTCGCCCTGCGCGTCGAGCAGGCTTCGAGGGAGGCGACCGGCGCGTATGACGACTTCGCCGCGTTCCGCCGGGCGGTGCGAAGCCTGCGGACGCAGTACGCCGAACTGCCCGGCGCCTTTGAAGGCGATCCGGCGGGCTTCACAGCGCTGGCGGGCGAACCCGTGGGCGCGCCGCCCGGCGAGCTGCGCGTCGTCACCGCGCGGCTTGAGGAGGGCCGCGACGGCGCGCTTGAACTGATTATTGAAACCGGCGCGGCCGAACTCGCCTACGCCGACGCGCCGGAGGCGTTGCGCCGCCGTCATGTCATCCGACGCTGGGAGGATGCGACCGGCGCGTTCGACTATCTGCCCGCATCGCCGAACATCGATGATCCGGCGGGCCTTGCGCTGGGGCTGTCCAGCGCCGGCCCGCCGCCTGACTGGATGCGGGTCTTCCCCGGCGATCACGGCTTCGCCCAGGGCTATTTCGTCGAGGTGCCCGGCGCCGTGCGGCTGACCGTTGAAACGCCGAACGGCCGCCACGTGCACATCTTCCATCCCTCAGCCGGCGCAGCCCCGCCGCCGCGTGCAAGCGACATCTTCGGAAGTGAGACGCCGCCATGACGCGCCCCGGCTACGCCTTCCCCATGGCCCTCGCAGCGGTGATCGTCATCGCGCTCGTCACGGCCGTGGCCGCCCAGCAGGTGCGCTCCTCGTCCAACGCTCTGATCACCCTGTCGGACGCCGCGGCGCGGGAGAGGGCCGCCTTCAGCGGAGAGCAGGCGTTTGTTTTCGCCATGCTGACGGAGCCCATGACGGTGGAAGGTCTCATGTATGGCGGAGAGCAGGTCAATCCGGGGCTCCTCGCGCTTGGCGCCGGGCCGGCGGCCTCTTCCGAGGGGACCCTTTTTCGCGCCGACGGGTCCGCCTACCTCGCGCCGTCGGCGGCGGACGGCGGCGAGCTGGTCGTCCGCCTCTTCGACAACGAGACGTTCTTCAACGTCGCTGGCGGGACCGAGCGCGACATCGAGCAGACCTTGCTCAGCCTGGGCGTGGAGCGGGCGCGCGTCGGAGGGCTTGCAGCGAAGCATGTCGACTTCCGCGACGAGGACGATCAGCGCCGCCTTGGCGGCGGAGAAGCGCCCAGCTACGACGACCCCAGCCTGCCGCCGAACAGGCGGCTTCGCGACCCGCTCGAGATCTGCATGATCGCCGAGTGGAGGGACGCCGGCCTCTGCGAGGACAGGTCGCGCCTGCTCCTGCTAGCCACCGCGCGCGCCAACAACGTGCTCAACATGAGAGTGGCCAGCCGGCCGCTGCTGCAGACCCTCATCGAAGATGAAGACGAGGTGCGCGAGACGCTGGAGCGAATCCGCAACGGCCGCATCACCCGGTTCGAGGACATCGGGCTGCCGGGGTTCGACACAGCCTCCGACGGATTGAGCGTGGCCACGCCGGCGGGGCCGGATCTGGTCCTTTTCACACACCCGCGCAGCGGCGTTCCGGCCCGGCGTACCGCGCTGCGTTTGACACCGCAGGATTTGACATCCCCGTATGAGGTGATGAACACCTATATCGTCGGAGGCGAGGCCGCCGCGCGATTTCTGAGGGTGCCCGAAAATGCCGAGCTCATCGGCCTTCCTGACGCCGGCGAGGACGCTGGCGCGCGAGAGCGGCGTTAAGCGCGGCGGCTCCGCGCTGACGCGTCTCGTCGCCGGGGAGACGGTCGTGCTGAGCCGGGCGCTTTGCCATTTCGAAATCGTCCCCGCTCCCGCCGGCGTGCGCGGCGTGCGCGCCGAACAGGCCGTACGGCTGGCCGCCCGCGCGCGATCGCCCTTCGCGTCCCCGGATTTCGCCTTCGTCTGGGGCGCGGAAACGGTGGGCGTCTGGAGCTGGGACCGCGGCGCGTTTGAACGCCTGCTCGACGAGGACGCGCGCTTTCTGCCTGAAACCCTGCTGCATCCCGCAGCCGACGGCCCGGTTCTGCGCCGCTGCCTCGACGGCGTTGAAGGTCAGGTCTGGCGCGACGGCCGTCTGACGGCGAGCCGCTGGTGGCGCGAGGAGCCCGCGCCATCGGAATGGGCGGCCTTCCTGCGCGCGGCGCGCGCGGGCTGGGACGGGCCGCCGCCGTCGGCGGAAACGCCGCGCCTCAACCGCCAGGCCCCGGCGCAGCCCGGCGCGTTCTCGATCGAGCGCCTGAAATCGCTCCGCGGACGCGACATCGCCGCGCTGGCGCTCGCGCTGGCGGCTGCGCCGCTCATCTATCTCGGCGGGCAATATGCAAGTCTCTCCATCCAGCAGGCGCAACTCAGCGCTCAGGTGCGCACGCTTCAGGGCGAGACCGCCGACGTCGAGGCGGCGCGTCAGCGCGCAGCCGCAGCCGCATCCGATCTCACCCTTTATGACCGGGTGGTCGGCGGCGTGCACCCTGCAGCCCTTCTCGCCGCCATGGCCGAACATGTCGATGCGGCGGGGGCGGAACTTGGCGCGTTCGACGTCGGCGACGGCCGGCTTGAGGCGACCTTCACCGCCTCGCCGGAGGGCGGGTTTCAACCAGCTGAAATCGTTCAGGCGCTGGAAAACGATCCGCTGTTTTCTGGCGTCGCCATCGAGCCGGGCCGCCGCTCCGGCGACTGGGTGGTGACTGGCAACGTGGAAGGCGCGGTCAATACGACGGAGGCGCTGGGATGAGCACCGCCTCGTCCATCGCGCGCCTGCGCGAGCGCCTGCGGAGCGAAGCCACGCCGCGCGCGCTTGCCGGGCTTGCTGCGCTGGGCGTCATCCTCGCGGTGGTCGTGTTAGGCGACATGTCGAGGATGGTGTCGGAGAGCCGCGAGCGCGTGGCCGATCTTCAGCGCCAGAAGGGGCTTCAGGAAGCACTGCTTTCCGGCGAGGACTGGAGCGGCCGGGCCGAACAGGCTGAGGCCGCCCGCCGCGAGGCGCGCAGCCGCTTCTGGCGCGGCGAGACCAACGGCATTGTGGCCGCGCGGCTGCAGGGCGCGGTGGAGGCGGCGGCGCGCGAAGCGGGCATCGAGCGTGCGCGCGTGGCGGTTGAACAGAACCCCGAGCCGCTTGGCGCCGGCGCCGTGGTGTTCGAGATCGCTCTGAGCGGATCAGACCGGAGCGGACAGTTCCTCGCTTTGTACCAGACGCTGAGTCGTACGGAGGCCTACCTCTCCCCGTCGTCCTTCTCCTGGAACCGCAACAACGGCCGGCTGGAATTGACCATCCTCGCGCCCGCCGTCGTCGCCGGGCGCGAGGACGTAGGGTCCGTGCAGGAGGCCGCCGCGAGATGACCTCACGCTTCCGTCTCCTCCTCGCCTGTCTGATGTGCGCGCTGGCCTTGCCCGCCGGCCTTGCGGCTTCGCACGTGGCGTCAGGCGCAAGCGTCAGCGGGGGCGGCCGCGACTGGAATGCGGCCGCGTTGGCGGGGTCGGAGGATATCGACGCCTATGTGCGCCGTGTGGCGGACGCCGGTCTGCTTCCCGAAGCGGTGTTACGCCCCGGTGAAGCTGAAATCGGTGGCGGCGCCGACACGGTCGGCGGCCTGGAAGCGGCATTTCGCGACCCGGAGCTTGCCGCGATCGTGCGCGAAGGCGACGATTGGCGGATATACATTTTTGGTCTCGAAGGCGCGGTCGACCGCCTGAGGGTGGGAGACCGGCTGTCCGACGGCTGGACGATCGCGGAAATCCGCCCCGTGGGCGTGACCGTGTCGAACGGCGACGCGTCCCACCGGATTGAAGTCTTCCAGAGCGGTGAACCGGAGAACTGATCACATATGCCGGCAGGATCAGGAATGACGCGTCTGCGAAACGGACTGACGGCCGCCGCCGCCGCCGCCGCTCTTGCGGGGTGCGCCTCTTCCGGCGCCCCGGACAACGAGGTTTGGCTTGAGAATGGCGGCGATCCTAGGCCGGCCCCGGCGCGTCCGGCGCCGTCCGGCACGCTGGACGGCCAGAGGGCGAGAGCAGACGCCGGCGATGCGGAGGTATCTCGCCGCACCGTGCCGACGATCCGCGATTCGCGCGGGCGGTCGCCGGTTTCCGACGAAACGCCGTCGCTGCCCTCGGATACGGTCAATGTGACCCTGCCGCCGCAGCCGCTGCCGAGCTTCATCAACACGGTGTTCGGTGAGATCCTTGAGCAGCCCTTCACGCTCGGCCCCAACATCTCCGAGCGCGAAGACCTTATCTCGCTGCGCAGCGTCAACGACATGCGCCGCGACACCTTCCTTTCGCTCGTCGAGGAAGCGCTGAAGGATTACGGCGTCGGCGTCATCTACGAGAACGGGCTGTTCCGCATCATCGAGCTTGAAGAATTGCGTCGCGAGATGCCGCGCTTCATCACCTCGCGCGCGCACTCCGACGTGCCCTCCGGCCTGCGGCCCGTGGTGCAGTTCATCGAGCTGACCGCCATCGACGCCGCTGACATGGAGCAGATCCTCCGCCAGGCCTTCCCCGAAAGAGACGCGGTGAACGTGCGGACCAACCGGCGGACAAACTCGATCGTCGTGTCGGGCCTTGCCGAAGACGTCAACGCAGCGGTCGCCATCATCAACGAGATGGACGAGCTGCGCTTCGCGGGCACCCAGGTCGTGACCTTCACCCCGCGCAACTGGCAAGTCGACGAACTGGCCGAGACCATGCTCGAAATCCTGACGCTGGAGGGTTATTTCGCCAGCGTCGGCACAAACACGCCACGGGCGCTGTCGCTGCTGCCCATCGAGTTCACCAACCAGCTGATGATTTTCGCCGCCGACCTTCAACTGGCGAACCACGCGCTCGGGGTGGGCCAGAGGCTCGACGTGGAAGCCTATCGCAGCGAGGCGAGACGGGCGCACGTCTACCAGGTGAAGAACGGCGCGGCGAGCGATCTTGCGGGCATTGTCGGCGCCGTTATCGGCGCAGGACCCCGCCAGAATGCCGCCGGCGGCCAGTCCCAGCTGCAGTCCCAACAGTCCTCCAACGGAAACAACGGCGCGGAGGACGGCGAGAACGGCGGGGTTCGCTCGTTCGGCGACCTCACCGTCGATGAGCAAGGCAACCGGATCATTTTCTTCGGCACGAGCCAGGAGTTCGAGGAAGTCTCGAACCTGCTCGACCAGCTCGACACGCCTGTCGCCGAGGTGATGATCGAGGTGACGATCGCCGAGATCACCCTGACCGATGACACGAGCTACGGGCTCGACGTGGTCTTCGACAGCGACGCCGTCAGCGGCTTCCGCGCTCAGCTGAACTCGCAGAGCGGCTTCACCGGCGTGGTCAACACCGGCCAGTTCTCGCTTTCCGGCAGCGCGGATGCGAGCAACAACCAGATCAACATCCTCTCCGTACCACGCGTCGTGACCCGCTCAGGCCAGGAAGCCTCCATCCAGGTCGGCACCGACGTTCCGGTCATCACCTCGCAGCGCGCCTCCCCCGTGCAGGGCGACGGGACCACGGATATCCTGCAGAGCGTCGAATTCCGCTCGACCGGCATCCTTTTGAGCGTGGAGCCGCTGGTCTATTCCGGCGACCGGATCGACCTCACGATCAGCCAGGAAGTCAGTTCGGCGCAGAACAATCCCAATCCGGCAATCGCCAGCCCGGTGATCTCCAACCGCAGTCTGACCTCGCAGCTCTCGCTGCAGGATGGACAGACCGCGGTGCTTGGAGGCCTGATCGATAACCAGCTCACGCGCGGAAACTCGGGCGTGCCTTTCGTCAAAGACTTGCCGCTGATCGGCTCGGCGTTTCGAAGCGAGACGATCAGTTCGCAGCGCACCATGCTGCTCGTGCTGGTCACGCCCTACGTGCTCAATACGCGCGACGACCGGCAGGCCTTCGTGGATGCGCTGACGGGCGGCGTGAACGCCGCCTTCGGGAACCAGACGAGCGCCCGGCGGACGCTGATCGGGCCCTCGGGGCCGATGCAGATTCGCGCGCGCAGCCCGCGGCCGGATGCGGAGCGCTAGAAACCCGAGCCCCATGCGAGGCGGTGACGCCATGGCCCCAGCCGACGCTGCGGCGTTTATCGCCGCCCTGCCTGCGGCGGCGTCCGCGCCGGCGATTGAATGGTGGGCCGGACGCCCTCTGAAGCCCGCGCCCGGGCGTGCGCGCCTGGTCCTTCACGCCCTCGTCCCATTCGGGGCTGGTCTTGCGGCGGCACTTATCGCTTCAGCGCTCGGAGCAGCGGTCTGGCAGAGCGCGCTGGCGGCCCTTGGCGTATCGGCGCTGTGCGCCAACGCGCTCCTGGACCTGCGCACAGGCCAACTCTCAGACCTGCTGACGCTACTTGCAGGAGCGGGCGCTCTAGGGACGGGGCCGGGCGTCTTCGGCGCAATCGACCGGGCTGGTCAGCTCTATGGCGGCGGGTTCGCCGCTGTAATCCTCATCCTCGCTGCGCTTCTGGTCCGCTGGCGCAAGCCGGGAACAGCGCCTTTGGGCGCAGGCGATATCGGTCTTGCCGCCGCTGGCGGCCTGTTCGTGGGAGAGGCCGGCGTCGGCTGGGCGCTGGCGGGCGGCGCCGTCGCCACCCTGCCGTTTGCGGTCATGCGCAGAAGCGCCGTCCCCTTCGGTCCCGGCCTAGCCGCAGGCTTTCTCGCCGTAGCGGCTTTCGCCGCCGCACAGGGCGGCCGGCTGTGACGGCCGGCGTTTTTGAGAGGATGCGCGCAACACGCGCCGGGCTGAGCGTCATGGAGACGCTCGTCGCCGTTGCGCTGATCGCCGTCGCCTTCGCGCCGCTCTACCAGTTGCAGCGAACCCTCGCCGATGCCGCGATCGCGCTTGAAGAAACCGCCCAGCGCCTTGAAGCGGAAGCGAGCGCGCTGGATTTCATCGCCGCGATCAATCCGATGGAGCGGCCTTCCGGCGAACTCGACCTTGGCGCGTGGACAATGACATGGGAGAGCACCCCGGTTTCGGTCGAAGAGCCCGCAACCGGCTTTCGGGGTCCGAGTTCGTTTGACGTCGGTCTGTTCGAGATCAACGTCACCCTGAGCGATGGCGAAACACGCAGGATGTTGACGATCCGCAAGCTCGGCTGGCGGCGGATCGAGGGCGCCAATTCGCCGTTCTAGCGCCGCGGGCGGCAGTCGCCCGGCTCGAGCTCGAAACCCCAGAGACGGTCGCGCGGCGACCTCACGACAAGGCGGCCGCCAGGGCACCACCCGCTCTCGTCAAAGCGCGGCGCCCCGTTGAGTTCGTAGAACCAACCCTCAGGCAGAGCCGTTCCGATGCGACGGCTGAATTCAGCCGCCGAGACAGGCGTCGCCATGGCGAACGCCTCCACGCGTGCTTCCGCGATCACCCGATCCACAGCGCGGATCGCGGCATGCGCCTCGTTGCGCTCGATGGTGCGGATCAGGCTTGGCGCGGCGACGCCGGCGGCGACGCCGATGATGGCGACGACGACGACAATCTCCAGCAGCGAGTATCCCGGCCGGAGCGCCATGACCGTCCTAGAGGCCGATATCCGCGTTCAGGCCCTCGCCGCCCTCCGCGTTGTCGGCGCCGAGCGAGTAAACCTCGCCGCGGTCAGCCGGGTTCTGAGCGGGCCGGTAGCGATAGGGATTGCCCCACGGATCCATGGGCAGCTCCTCGTCAAGATAGGGGCCCGCCCAGAGCGTCAGGTCCTCAGGCGCCGTGCGCAACAACGCCAGGCCCTCCTCCTGCGTGGGATATCTCCCAAGATCGAGCCGCATCGTGTCGAGCGCAGCCTCAAGGCTGTCGATCTGCGCCTCCGCCGCCGTCACGCGCGAGCGGTCAAGCTGGGTGAAAAGCCTCGGAGCCACAAGCGTGGCCAGCACGGCGATAATCGCCACCGCGACCAGGATTTCCATCAGCGAATAGCCGGCGCGGGTCCGGCGGAGCAGTGAGATGCTTTTCATTGACACTCTCAAGCATGATCGAACCGTACGGATATTCATCATATCAGCGGGCGGCTTGGTCGAACACGGCCGACAACCGTCGCCGGACCGTCACAAACAAGGCTCCGCCGCCGACGGTCGATCGCCGCTAAAGCGCGATGTCGTAAAGGCTCGACATCGCCATGACGAGGCTGACGACGATCAGGCCCACGACGGATGCGATGAAGAGCACCGCGAGCGGTTCGGCGATCGCGGTCAGGCGCTTGGCGCGGTCGCGCGATTCGGTCTCGAAGATCTCCGCGATGAAGAGCAGCATTTCGTCGAGGCGGCCGCTCGCACGCCCGGTGCGCACCAGATTGATCGTGGTCGCGTCAAAATCCGTATGCGTCTTAAGGGCGGCGTCGATCGCATCGCCGCCGCGAATCGAGCGTTTCGCCTCGACGAGGCCCTGGCGGCGTTTCGCGGAGCGCACGCCGGCTTCAGCGAGGGTGAGCGCGTCAAGCAGGCCCGCCCCGCCGTCAAGCGCCGTGCCGGTGATGCGTGACCAGCGCGCGGTTTCGGACGCCCGCAGGAAATCGCCGATCACGGGCGCTGCGAACATCGCATCCGACAGCGCACGCCTGACTGCGGGCTGACGCACGATCAGCACGCCCAGCACGATCGCACCGGCGAGCGCGAAGCCGCTTTCAACCATGTTGGAGCGCAGAAAGACCCCGGTTTCGATCACCCAGCGCGACATGGCCGGCAGGCCGGAGCGGTCCTCGCCGATCAGCGTGGCGAAACGCGGCACGACAAAGAGGAAGATGAACAGGACCGCGACCACGCCCGCCACCGCGAGGAAGGCGGGATAGGCGAGCGCGTTGCGCACTTCGGCGGCGGAGCGAAGGTCGTTGTCCATCTGGTCGGCGACATCGGAGAGCGCCTTGGGCATCTGGCCCGTCGTCTCGCCCAGCTCGATGAGCCGCGGAGCGTATTCCGGCAGTTTCGGCATGTGCGCGCGCATCGCCTGGGACAGCTTCGAGCCGCCGCGCAGATCCCGGCGCACCGCAGCAGCCTGTTCGGCTAGCTCGCGGCAGGGCTCCTGGTCGGCGACGGTCTCGAAGGCTTCCAGAAGCGAGGCGCCCGCCCGGAGCAGCACCGAGAGCTGGCGGATGAAGCGGAACCGGTCCTGCGCGCGCGCGCGGTTGCGGGCATATGACCGCTCGCCGGCGCCGGCCTCGCTCAGGTCGAACGGCGAGATGGACTGGCCTTCAAGCTGGCGCAAGGCGTCGACCTCGTCAGCCGCCGACAGCCGTCCCTCGACGACGGCGCCCTCAGCGTCCAGACCTTTGTAGCGCCAGGTCGCCATTGCGCCGCTCCTTACGCCTCCCGGACGAACAGCGCCATGCGCTGGTCGCGGGGATGATCCCAACGGTCGATGATCTCGAGCCGCCAGCCGGGCGCGGTTGCGGCCTTCAGCGCGGACACCCGCATGTCGTAGGGATCGCGGTCGGGCCAGGTCTCGATGCCGCCGGGCTCATGGCGCACGGGCCCGTCGGCAGGCGCGTCGTCGGGCCGGAGAAAATAGGTCGCATAGAACCGGCCGCCGGGGGTGAAATGCGGCGCGAGCGCGTTTAGGCAATCGGTCAGCCGTGAGACCGGCATGTGCGTGAACACCGATTGCGCGATGCCGTAATCGAACATGACGCCGAACGGCGAGACGTCGAACTCGCCGGTGGCGTGGAGATTGCCGCGCGGCAGCTTGGGGGCGAGGCCCGCCGGCTCGATCTCCAGCGCATAGCCCGCCTCGAGCAATTCCGGGCGGATGTCCACGCCGTAATACCGGCTCGGCTCCAGATAGGCGGCGAGCTTCACCCCGGCGCGGAAGGTGCCGCAGCCCACGTCGATGAAGCGATGATGCGGCGCAAGCCCCTGCGCCTTGAGGAATTCCAGCTGCAGCGCGCCTAGCTCGTCCCAAAGCCCGCCGATCAGCTGGCGGTGCTCGCCGCGATCCAGCCGCGCGCGCATCCGCTCGGGATCGTCATACTGGCTGTAGACCGCAACCGGATCGCCGCTCATGCCTGCTCCATCTCGGCTTTCGCCCCGCGCGCGCCGCCCACGACGCGCACGACCTCCTGCACGGAGGTGAGCCCGCGGGCGGCCTTGGCGAGCCCGTCCTCGAACATGGTCAAGAAGCCGGAGCGGCGCGCGGCCTCCAGCAGGCGGTGTTCATCAGCGCGCGCAAGGATCGCGTTGCGCAATTCGGTGTCGACGGCGGCGACCTCGAACACGGCGAGGCGACCGGCATAGCCTTGGCCCCCGCATTCCGGACAGCCGGCGGCGCTTCTCCAGTCATGCACGGCGGGAAGGTCCTCGAAGCGTGCGCCGGCGGCCCGGGCGTCGGCGAGCAACTGCTCGGCGGTGGCGATCTCGGCGGGATCGGCCGGCCG
This sequence comes from uncultured Caulobacterales bacterium, assembly GCA_964561235.1. Lineage (GTDB taxonomy): Bacteria > Pseudomonadota > Alphaproteobacteria > Caulobacterales > Maricaulaceae > JBCBSP01. The sequence continues at coordinate 314 of CAZLOV010000025.1, read as the reverse complement.
CGCGCACGCGCCGCACAGACGCCGCACCAGCCGCTGGCCCATCAGGCCCCGCAGCGCGGTGGCGGCGAGAAACGGCTCCACGCCGAGATCCACAAGGCGCTCCACCGCAGCCAGGGCGGAGTTCGTGTGCAGGGTGGAGAAGACCAGATGGCCCGTCAGCGCAGCCTGGGCGGCGATGCCGGCGGTTTCCCCGTCGCGGATCTCGCCGATCATGATCACGTCCGGGTCCTGGCGCAGGATCGCGCGCAGGCCGCGCGCGAAGGTGTAGCCGATATCCGAGCGCGCCTGGACCTGGGTGATGCCGTCCATGTCGT
>CAZLOV010000024.1:0-23779 GCA_964561235.1 uncultured Caulobacterales bacterium | reverse complement strand
GATCGCGCCGACATTCATGCGATGCCGCTGGGCGAAGTCGCGGTTTCGCGGCCGCCAGCGGCCGTCTCGTCCCTTCACGATGCGGCGGAAGCGGTCATAGCTGTCGAGGGCGTATCCGCCTGTCGAGACAAAGGCGAGTACGCGGTCGAACGTCTCGCGGTCGAGATGCGCGTAGGGCGCAGCCGTGCGCACCTCGGCGAAGAGCGCGTCTTCCAGAAACGGATCGCCGCAGGCCCGTCCCATGACGTGCTGCGCGAGCACGTCGAGCGAACCGGCCTTGAGCGGTTCGCCGTCCAGCGCCTTCGCGGCGACGGCGTCCTTTGCGGCGAGGCATTCGAGATGCTCGAAGCGATTGGTCGGCGCGAGGATGGCGCGCGAGACGTCGTCGAGGCGGTGATTGGCGCGGCCGAGCCTCTGGATAAGCCGCGCGGAGCCCTTCGGCGCGCCCATCTGGATGACGAGATCGACGTCGCCCCAGTCGATGCCGAGATCGAGCGTGGAGGTGCACACCACGCCGCGCAACGCGCCTGCGGCCATCGCGTTTTCAACCTTGCGGCGCTGCTCGGCGCTGAGCGATCCATGGTGAAGGGCGATCGGAAGCGCATCCTCGTTCACGCTCCACAGCATCTGGAAGACGAACTCCGCCTGGCTGCGGGTGTTGACGAAGACCAGCGAGGTCCTCGCCTGCCGGATGCGTTCATAGACATCGCGGACGGCGTGCTTTCCGGTATGGCCCGCCCAGGGGATGCGCTCGTCCGGCGTGAGGATTTCGACAACCGGCTCCGCGCCGCCCAGCCCGCGCACGATGCGCGCGAACCGGGGGTCTGAATCCTGCGGGGCGAGCCATCGGGCGTGCCCGTCGACATCCTTCACCGTGGCGGACAGCCCGACGCGGCGGGCCTGCGGCGCATGTCGCTGGATGGCTGCGAGCCCCAGCGCGAGCAGATCGCCGCGCTTGTTCGGCGCCAGGGCGTGCAGTTCATCCACGATGACGCATTGAAGATGCTCGAAGAACGCCGCGCCGTTCTCCTGCGCGGCGAAAAGCGCGATCTGTTCAGGCGTCGTCAGCAGGATGTCCGGCGGGCTCTTGCGCTGGCGCTGCCGCTTTGAGGCGGGCGTGTCGCCGGTTCGCGTCTCGATGCGCAGCGGCAGGCCCATTTCCATTGCGGGCGTGGTGAGATTGCGCGCGACGTCCTGCGACAGCGCCTTCAGCGGACTGACATAGAGCGTGTGCAGGCGATGGGGACGCTGTGCGCCGCCGTCCGCGGCAATCCGCGCAAGGTCGATGAGGCTCGGCAGGAAGCCGCCCAGCGTCTTGCCGCCGCCCGTCGGGGCGGTGAGAAGGGCATGCTCGCCCGCCTCGGCGGCCTCGATCATCTCCAGCTGGTGGTTGCGCAGCGCCCAGCCGCGCGCGGCGAACCAGCCCGCAAACGGCTCCGGCAGCTCGTAAGGGGAAAGTCCGTCGCGCATTCCATCCAACATAAGGGCGCGGGAGGCATGCGCCCAGCCGCCGCGCCCGCCGCGTGACAAGCGCATGGCCCTGCGCATAGGCTCCCGCATCCTGACACCTACCGGGGAGAGTCATTCATGCGCCACACCATGCGCGCCGCGCTTCTCAGCGCCGCTTCAGCCCTTGTCCTGTCCGCCTGCGCGCCGGAAGTCGAACAGCAAGCCGGCGAGCCGCCCGCGCAAACCGATGCGCAATCCGACGCCGCAGCCCCCGGGGATACCGACACCACCATGCTCGACGCCGCATCCATCCAGTATCCCGAAACCGCAACGGTCGATCAGACCGACACGTATCAGTCTGCGGCGAACGGCGCTGTCGAGGTCGCCGATCCGTATCGCTGGCTGGAGGAGGACGTCCGCGAGAGCGAGCGTGTAGCCGCGTGGGTTGAAGCCCAGAACGAGGTGACCTTCGCCTACCTCGAAGCGCTGCCCGGCCGCGCGATGATCGCCGAACGGCTGACGGAACTGTTTGATTATGAGCGCGTGTCTGCGCCCTTCAAGGAAGGCGGGCTCTATTTCAGCTACCGGAACGACGGGCTTCAGGACCAGTCCGTGCTGTTCGTGCGGGATGCGCTCGAAGCCGAGCCGCGGGTGCTGATCGATCCGAACGAATGGGCGGAAGACGGCACGGTCGCGCTCGCCGGGGCGGTTCCGAGCCCGAACGGCGATCTGATCGCCTATCTCGTCCAGGACGGCGGGTCCGACTGGCGCACGATCAAGGTGCGCGACATCGCAACCGGCGAAGACCTTGCGGACACCATCGAGTGGGCGAAGTTCACCGGCGTGTCCTGGGCGAAGGACGGCTCGGGTTTCTACTATTCACGTTACCCGGAACCGGAAGCCGGTCAGCAGTTCACCTCGCTGAACTATTACAGGGCCGTCTATTTCCACGAGATCGGGACCGATCAGAGCGAAGACCGGCTGATCATCACGGACGAGGAGCGCCCGGAAGTCGGCTTCAACGCAAGCGTCAGCGATGACGGGGACTATCTGATCATCTCCTCCTCGACGGGCACCGACGGCAACGCGGTGCACATTCTCGACCTGAACGATCCGGAAGCCGAGCCGGTCGCGATCTTCGAGGGGTTCGACAACAATCACGGCTATGTCGGCAATATCGGCTCGACCTTCATCATGTCGACCGATCTCGGCGCGCCCAACGGCCGGATCGTGTCCTTCGACCTCGGCGATCCCGCCCAACTGACGGACGTGATCCCGGAAAGCGAGTTTCCGATCTCCGGCGCCAGCCATGTCGGCGGCCACCTCATTGTGGAGACCAACGAGGACGTGAAATCGGTCGTGCGCGTCTACACGCCTGCGGGCGAGTTCGTGCGCGAGGTCGCGCTTCCGGGCATCGGCTCGGCGGGCGGCTTCGGCGGCGAGCCGGACGATCCGGAGACGTTCTACACCTTCACCAGCTTCAACCAGCCCCCGACCGTCTACCGCTACGACGTGGAGACGGGCGAGAGCACGCTCTTCAACGCGCCGGAGGTGAGCTTCAACCCGGACGACTATGTCGTTGAGCAGGTGTTCTACGAGAGCACGGGCGGAGCGCGCGTTCCGATGTTCGTCATCCATCACCGCGACGTTACTCCGAACGGCGAACGCCCGACTTTGCTTTACGGCTACGGCGGCTTCGCGATCTCGCTCAATCCGGGCTTTTCCATCTCCCGGCTGGCGTGGATGGAGATGGGCGGCGTGATGGCGGTCGCCAATCTGCGCGGCGGCTCGGAGTACGGGCGCGACTGGCACGACGCCGGACGGCTGGCCAACAAGCAGAACGTCTTCGACGACTTCATCAATGCAGGCGAGCATCTGGTGGAGCTTGGCTGGGCGAGCCCCGACACGCTGGCGATCCAGGGCGGCTCCAATGGCGGCCTGCTTGTCGGCGCGGTCGCCAATCAGCGTCCGGATCTCTTCGCCGCCGCCCTGCCCGCTGTCGGCGTGATGGACATGCTTCGCTACAACCAGTTCACCGCCGGGCGCTTCTGGGTCGACGACTACGGCGATCCCGCGGACCCGGAGATGTTCGACGTGCTCTACGCCTACTCGCCCTATCACAACATCCCGGAAACGGACGACTACCCGGCCACGCTCGTGACCACCGCCGACACCGACGACCGCGTCGTGCCGGGCCATTCGTTCAAGTACGCCGCCGCGCTCCAGTCGGCGCAGACCGGTCCGGCCCCCGCCCTTATCCGCATCGAGACGCGCGCCGGCCACGGCGCCGGCACGCCGGTCTCGAAGCAGATCGAGGAAACGGCCGACGAATGGGCCTTCATCGCTCATCACACCGGCCTCGACCTCTCGCGGGCGTCCGGCGAGTAGGCGACCCGCCCGAAGGCGAGCGCTGGAACGGCGCGCCGGTTTCCGGCGCGCCGTTTCGTTTCCTGCGCGGCGGCGTCTACACTAGGCGGCATGTCAATAATTGAACGTTTTCTCGCCGCCGAGGAGGCCTTGAAGTCGGGCCGTCCCCGGCCCGGCGACACCGCACGGCCGTTCTGCGCAGCGGCGATGGCGGGCGGCGAGGCCGATCCGGCCGGACTGGCTGACGCTGCGCGCGCGCGCCTTGCCGAGCTCAAGGCCCCGTTTTCCATCTGGGTTCGGCCCTCGGAAAGCCTGCTCTGGGTGCATGCCGCGTTGCTCGCCCGCGCCGATGAGAGCGCGCGCGAATGGGTGCAGGCGCGCGAGGCGCTGGCCGCCGCCCGCAAGGAACGCCGCACGCGCAGCCTGGCCCAGTCGGGCGCGTCAGCCGCCTTGATCCTGACGCTCTCAACCCGGCCGTCCGCCACAAAGATCACGCGCTTTTTCGAACTGCGCGAAGGCCTCAAGCTGCCGTGGTGGCGGCGTCATGACGATTCCGGCGACGCACATGCTGCGCTTCACGCCGCCGGCGATGGAACCGTTTCCACGATCATTGCGCGCGTCGAGGCGGCGCGGGCCGTCTTTGGCGAACAGCGCGGCGACGCCTCCGCCCGTGAAGCCGCAGCCCAGCTCTGCGTGTTGACGGATACACCGCCTGAGACCGCACGCGAGCGCTTCGAGGCGTTGCGGCTTGTGAAAAAGCGCGACCGGAAGCGCTACGGCGCCCTGCCGCCGCTGAGCCTTGCCGAGCTCGCCATGCGCGAGGAGCCCGAAGCCGGACTGAACGCCATGGCCGACATTTTCGACGATCTGCGCGCGCACAAGCGTTGGGCGAGCGGGTCAACGCTGGGCTGGGTCGCGCACATCCTCGCCACCGGCGACGACGCCGCCCTGCCCGGCGCTGCCCTGTCGGGACTTCAAGCCGTGCTCGCCGCCCAGGCCGCGGCAATGGCGGCCATCAGCGGCGCCACTGTCGCAGCGACGTCGGGATCATAAATCCCCGGTGATGGCGATCCGTCCGGAACAGCTGCTGCGCGAAACTTCCGAAGGCCTGTGGTGCGAGCCGGGGGGCTTCTTTATCGATCCGATGCGGCCGAGCGCGCGCGCGGTGATCACCCACGGCCACGCCGATCACGCCCGCGCCGGTCATCAGCGCGTCCTCGCCACGCCCGAAACGCTGGCGATCATGGCCTCGCGCTACGGCGATGATTTCTGTGCGGCGCGCCAGCCGGCGGGCTATGGCAAGCGCGTGCGCATCGGCGAGGTGAATGTCTCGCTGCACCCCGCCGGGCATGTGCTCGGTTCGGCCCAGGCGCTGTTGGAATGGAAGGGCCTGCGCATCGCGGTGTCTGGCGATTACAAGCGAAGGCGCGATCCGACCTGTGCGCCCTTCGAGGTGGTTCCTGCGCATGTCTATGTGACGGAGGCGACATTCGGCCTGCCGGTGTTCCGGCATCCCGACGACGCCGGCGAGATCACGAAACTGCTTGAAAGCGTCGCGCGGTTCCCCGATCGCGCCCATCTCGTCGGCGCTTACGCGCTCGGGAAAGCCCAGCGCGTGATCAGGCTGCTGCGCGAGGCCGGCTATGACGAGACGATTTTCATTCACGGCGCCCTGAAGCAACTCTGCGAGCTTTACGTGGCGCACGGGATCGAACTCGGGCCGCTGGAAAACGCAACGCTCCAGGACAAGACCAAGGCCCGGCGCGATTTCGCCGGCCGCATCATCATCGGACCGCCCTCCTCGTTCCACACCAGCTGGGCGCGGCGCTTCCCCGACCCGGTCACGGCGTTTGCAAGCGGCTGGATGGGCGTGCGCGCCCGCGCCCGTCAGCGCGGCGTCGAACTCCCGCTTGTGCTGTCCGATCATTCCGACTGGGACGAACTCACCCAGACGGTGCGGGACGTCGATCCGGACGAGCTCTGGATAACGCATGGCCGCGACGACGCGCTGGCCCGATGGGCGGAGCTGGAAGGGTTCGCAGCCAGACCGCTGAGGCTTGCGGGCTATGAGGAAGAGGGCGAATAGGCGCTGCGCGGCGCGCCTTCGTGACGCCGGCGGGCGACACCTGAAAGGTGGAATGGGCCACGCGCCGGTTTCGTCTCCCAGCCGTCATGCAACGCGTCTAGACTGACGTTCATGCCATACAGCGCGTTGCATCCGGACCCGATCACCCAGACCCTGGAGCGCCTGACGCGGCGCATCGAGGAGCGCTTCCCCGAGGCCGGGCTGAAGGACGTCTGCCGGGAGCTTCTCGGCGTAGCCGAGCGCTCGGCCAAACGCGTGCGCGATCTTCAGCGGCCCTACTCCTTTCTTCGCGCCGCAAGCTTCCTCGTCATCTTCGTCGGGATCGTCGCGCAGGCGCTCATCATCCGGGAGGTCGGCGACGTCATCCGGCTCGACGGCGTGCAGGCGGATGCCTTTTCCGTCTTCGAGGGCGTGGAGGCGGCGCTCAACACGCTGATCCTGCTGGGCGCCGGGGTGTATTTCCTGGTGACGCTTGAAGAGCGCGTGAAGCGCGGCAAGGCCCTGCACGATCTGCATGGTCTGCGGTCGATCTGCCATGTCATCGACATGCATCAGCTCACCAAGGATCCCGTCGCGATCCTCAACCCGCATGCGCGCACCACCTCAAGCCCGGAGCGCGACATGACCGCGTTCGAACTGAACAGGTATCTCGACTACTGCTCTGAGATGCTTTCGCTCGCGGGCAAGGTGGCGGCGCTCTACGGCCAGTCCGCGCGCGATCCGGTCGTGATCCAGCAGGTCTCCGATGTCGAGGCGCTCGCGACCAATCTTTCGCGCAAGATCTGGCAGAAGATCATGACCATCCCGAACACGCCGGACTTCATCCCGGCCGCGAAGGGCTAGCCCCCGGCTCCCGGAACGGCGTAGCGGACCTCGGCTCCCGGTCCCAGCGGCCAGCCGAGATACACCCATGCGATGGTCATCGCGATGCCCGCGGCCATGATCCAGAGCGAATACGGGATCATCGCCGCGGTCAGAGAGCCGAGCCCGAAGCCCGGAACCCAGCGGCGGCAGAAGACCAGCACAAGCGGGAAATACACCATCAGCGGGGTGATGATGTTCGTTCCGCTGTCGCCGACGCGGTATGCGGCGGTGGCCATCTCCGGGCTCACGCCCAGCAGCATGAGCATCGGCACCAGCACCGGAGCGAGCAGCGCCCACTTCGCGCTCGCGGAGCCGACGAACAGGTTGAGCAGTCCGGCGAGCACCACGATCAGGCCGAGAAGAATGGGCAGCGGCAGCCCGGAGGCCTCAAGGCCGTTCGCGCCGTGCACGGCGAGGATCAGCCCGAGGCGCGACTGATTGAACAGCTCGACGAAATAGGCCGCAGCGAACGCCAGCACGAGATAATAACCCATGTCGCGCATGCCCGCGGCCATCATCTCGACAGTGTCGCGATGGCTCTTGATCGTGCCCGCCGCCGTTCCGTAGGCGACGCCGGCGGCGAGGAACAGCACCATGAAGCCCGCCACAAGCGATGAGAAAAGCGGGGTCAGGGCCTGCGCGATCTCGAGGCCGGGCGTCTCATCGAAGAGCGGCGCCTTGCCGCCGTAGATGTTGAGCGCGCCGAAGCTGACAAGCTCGACAAGATCAAACGTCAGGAACGTCCAGATGAAGGCGACGGCGAGCAGCACCCAGCCGGCGCGGGCGAGCCCCTTCTTCTGCGCCGCCGTCAGCGGCGCGTTCGGGTCGTCGTCTTCGTCCGCCGCATCCGCCGGCGAGGCGCCGCCGGTCCACTTGCCCAGCCGAGGCTCCAGGACGGCGTCGGCGACAAACCAGATCACCGGCGTGTAGATGACCGCCATGCCGGCGATGAAATACCAGTTGCCGAGGATGTTCATCGTCCAGCCGGGGTCGAGTTCGGAGGCGACGACCGCCGCCTCGGTGACGCCGAACAGCAGCGCATCGAGCTGGCCGGGAAAGAGATTGGCGGAAAAGCCGCCCGACACGCCTGCAAAGGCCGCGGTGATGCCGACGATGGGGTGGCGTCCAGCGGCCGCATAGATGACGCCCGCCAGCGGGATCAGCACGACATAGGCGGCGTCGGCGGCCAGGTTGGCGATCATCGCCGTCAGGGCCACCGCCGGGGTGAGCAGGAATTTCGGCGCGCCGCGCACCATCGAACGCATGGCGGCGCCGAACAGGCCCGCGCGCTCGGCGACGCCCGCGCCCAGCATGACGACCAGCACGTAGCCCAGCGGATGAAAGCCCGTGAAGATGTCGGGCATCTCGACAAGCAGGTGTTGAATGCTGTCCGCGGAGAAGACGCTCTGGGTGAGGAGGATTTCCGGCGAACCGTCCGCCAGCGTGTTGACGGGATGCACCGCGGAGAACCCGGACCAGACCGCCAGCTGGCTGATCACCGCGAAGGCGATGAACAGATAAGCGAAGATCATCACCGGATCGGGTAGCGCATTGCCGGCGCGCTCGATGGCTCCGAGAATGCCCTTCTGGGACGGCGTGTCTTCGTGCACCGGCGCGGTTTCAGTCATCGTCTTCCCCGACTTGCCTCTCAATTGCGGGCATCCTGCCCTTTCATGACGCGTGCATGAAGACATTTAGGCCGTAGACAGCCGCCATGCGGCCCATATCTCGACGCCCATGCAACACTTCGCCGATCTGCTCGACCGTCTGTCGCTGACGCCCCAGCGCAACGCCAAGCTGCGCCTTCTGACGGAGTATTTCGGCGCAGCGGGCGATCCCGACCGCGGCTGGGCGCTGGCGGCCCTCACCGGAGGGCTGGACTTCAAGGGCGCCAAGGCGGGCGCGATCCGGAGCCTTGCGGCGGGCCGAGTCGACCCCGTCCTGTTCGAACTCAGCTATGACTATGTTGGCGACCTCGCTGAGACGACCGCGCTGATCTGGCCGCAGCGGCGCGGCGCCAACCGCACGCCGGAGCTTTCCGAGGTCGTTGAAAGGCTCTCGCAGGCGGCGCGCTCCGAGGCGCCCGCGCTCATTGAAACCTGGCTCGACGCGCTCGATGCGACCGGCCGCTGGGCGCTGCTGAAGCTCGTGACCGGCGGGTTGCGCGTCGGTGTTTCGGCGCGCCTCGCCAAGACCGCGCTCGCAGCGTACGGCGACAAGCCGGTGCAGGACATCGAGGAGCTCTGGCACGGGCTGGAGCCGCCTTATGAAGACCTGTTCGCATGGCTTGAGGGCCGCGCGGAGAGACCCGAGCAAGCGGCCGCTGCGCCCTTCCGTCCGGTCATGCTCGCCACGCCCGTCGAGGCCGGCGATCTCGACGGGCTCGACCCGGCGGTGTTCATGGCGGAGTGGAAATGGGACGGCATCCGCGTTCAGGCCGTGCGCGAAGGCGATACCCGCCGTCTCTACACGCGGACCGGCGACGACATCTCGGCGGCGTTTCCCGACGTCATCGCTCATCTCAACCGCGACGGCGCCATCGACGGGGAGCTGCTCGCGCGCCGTCCCGAAGGCGGACCGGCGCCGTTCTCCGACCTGCAGCAGCGCCTCAACCGGAAGACGGTCGGCAAGGGCCTGATGGAAAGGCATCCCGCCTTCATTCGCGCCTATGATCTGCTGGTGGACGGATCCGACGATCTGCGCGCGCTCCCCTTCGAGACGCGCCGCAGGCGGCTGGAGGCCTTTGTGCAGGCCGCTGCAAGCGACCGCATCGACCTCTCCGAACTTGTCTCCATCGACAGCTGGGCCGCGCTGGACGCGGCGCGCCAGGATCCGCCGCACAAGCTGGCCGAGGGGGTGATGATCAAGCGCCGCGACAGCGCCTATGTGCCGGGCCGTCCGAAGGGCCCTTGGTTCAAGTGGAAGCGCGACCCGTTCACCATCGACGCCGTTCTGCTCTACGCCCAGCGCGGGCACGGCAAGCGCTCGAGCTTCTATTCAGATTTCACCTTCGGGGTCTGGCGCGAACAGGCGCTCGTGCCGGTCGGCAAGGCCTATTTCGGCTTCACCGACGCCGAGCTGAAGCAGCTCGACAAGTTCGTGCGCGAGAACACCGTGGAGCGGTTCGGTCCGGTGCGTGCGGTCAAGGCGGACGAAAGCGCCGGGCTTGTGCTGGAGATCGCCTTCGAGGGCCTTCAGCGCTCGGCCCGTCACAAGTCCGGCCTCGCCATGCGCTTTCCGCGCATCAGCCGCATCCGGTGGGACAAGCCTGCAGCGGAAGCCGACCGGATCGACGCGCTCGAAGCCCTGCTGGCGGAGCATTTCGAACCGGTGCGCAAGCATTCGACCCGCCAAGAATAGCATGATAAAGGCCTGATCAGGCGCAGGCGTCCGCCTGCGCGGTTCAGGACAGGAGACATGACCATGGCTCAGCCCGGCGCCGGCATCAGCGTCGACGGCGTGGTGGAATACGCGACCACCGTCGGCCTTGCCGCCCTTCTCAATATCGGCCTTGCCCTGCTGATCCTCATCGTCGGCTTCATCGTCGCGGGCGCTGTCAGCCGCGGCGTGCGCAAGGCCGCCGAGCGCAGCGAGCGGGTCGACAAGACGCTGGCGAGCTTCTTCTCTTCGATCGTCAAGTATTCGATCCTCGCCGTGGTCCTGATCGCGGTGCTCAACCGTTTCGGGGTCGAGACCACCTCGCTCGCCGCCGCCTTCGGCGCCGCGACCCTGGCGATCGGCCTCGCGCTGCAGGGCACGCTGAGCCACGTGGCCTCGGGCGTCATGATCATCTTCTTCCGGCCCTACAAGATCGGCGACTTCGTCGAGGTGGGCGGCGTCATGGGCACGGTGAAGGACATCACGCTCTTCTTCACCGAGCTGAACACGCCGGACAACAAGCAGATCATCGTTCCCAACGGCCAGGCCTGGGGCGGCATCATCACCAACTTCTCGGCCTATCCGACCCGGCGCGTCGACATCACGTTCTCGGTTTCCTACGACGACGACATCGACAAGGCCCAGAAGGTCGTCCGCGACGTGTTCGAGGCGGACGCGCGCGTGCACAAGGATCCGGAGGTCTTCGTCGAGGTCATCGCGCACGGCGCCTCGTCGATCGATCTCGTCACCCGCGCCTGGGTCAACGCCGGGGATTACTGGGGCGTTTACTTCGACGCCATGAAGAAGGTGAAACAGGCCTTCGACGCCAACGGCATCGAGATCCCGTATCCGCACCAGGTCGAGATTTCCAAGCAGGCGAGTTAACCTTGCTCTCGTTGCGCCATCCCGGCGCCGCATTCGGCTGAAAGCATTCCGCCCATGACGGACACGCCCGAAACGCAACGCACCGAAAAGCCGGCCGCGCCGGAAAAGCGCGGCTTCGTCCAGCGCCTGCTGGCCGTGCGGCCGTCGGACATCGCCACGCTGGTGATCCTGTGCATCGTGGCGGGCCTCGTGCTCGCCGCGCTGCGCGTCGATCCGGCCGGGCTGTGGGTGGACTTCTTCGGGACCCTGGCGGCGGCCTGGGACCGGTTCTTCACCATCATCGCCTCCAGCGCCGAGTATGCGCTGCGCTATTTCCTCCTTGGCGCCGTCCTCGTGGTGCCGATCTGGCTGGTCTGGCGGTTGATCCGCGCGCTCCGGCGCTAGCCGCGTTAAGGAATCGTCAACCATTCCGCCACGGCGCGGAGGCAATGTCCGCGCACGCGTGCTAGTTCCTCGTTTCTGGATGGATGAGGGGCGAAATCCGTGGCGGCGCTTGAGCAACGACGTGACGATCCGGCATCGGCGGCGATGATCGACTGGCGCCAGCGAGCCGTCGTCCTCTACGACCCCGCACCCTTCACACGGCGGTTGATCCTGGATGTCCTGCGCAATGCAGGCGGCGTCGCCGTGCGCGGAAGCAGCGATCCCGACTCCGCCGCGCGCATGAGCCTTTACGCCCGCAACCCGATCCTGCTCGCCGGCTGGTCGCTGGAGGAGGAAGGCGCGCTGCGTTTCCTGCGCGCCGTGCGGCGTCATCACACCTCCCGCCGGACCGCGCCGGCGGTGCTTCTCTCCTCGCGGGCCAGCCAGGCCGACGTGGAAGCCGCCCGCGACGCCGGCGCCGACACGGTGCTCCTGCGCCCGGTCAGTCCGAAGGCGCTCATCGACCGGCTTGATCATGCCGCCCGGATCGACCGCGCCTTCATCGACGCGCCCGGCTATGTCGGCCCAGACCGGCGCCGGAGCCGAGATCCCGACCTGGATATGCCTGTCGTGTTCAAGCGCGATGACGACGTGGAGGCCGGACATGTCGCGCCGTTCCGCGCCTTGCTGAACCAGGCTGACCAGATCGCCGTGGACATGATGCGATCGGGTGATCCGGTGGGCGCGCGCGTCGGGCGTTCGCTGCGCCGCTATCTCGAGATTCACGGGCCGCGCGGCAAGCACGAACCGGAGATCATTCAGCTGCACCGGTCCGCCGTCGCCCGGCTCAAGGAGCTGCGCGCCGCCCCCTCGCCCACCCGGGTTGAGATCGTCACCGGTCTCGAGCGCATCGTCGCCGCGCGCGCAGCCGCCTGACACGCCACTGGCGCCGCCCCCGCCCGCGCCCTTATATGCGGCGCATGACCGATGATGTTCAGGCGCGGCTCGACGCGCTCGCCCCCCTGCTTGCCGACGGCAGCCCGCATGCTGTCGATCTTGGCCTGAAGCTCGACGCCGTGTCGCCGGGCCGCGCCGTGATGCGCGCGCCCTACCGCGAGGACCTGATCGGCGATCCCGGCACCCGCGTCCTGCACGGCGGCGTGGTGACCGCCCTGCTCGACCATTGCTGCGGCATCGCCGCCTTTGCGGGCCTTGGCGGCTCCGAAGCTGTCGCCACGCTCGATCTGCGGCTCGACTACATGCGCCCGGCCCGGCCCGGTTGCGACGTGATCGCGGAGGCCGAGTGCGTGAAGACGGCGGGCCTTGTCACCTTCGTGCGCGCCATCGCCCATGACGGCGATCCGGACGATCCGGTTGCGACGGCGCAAGCCGCCTTCATGGTGACCAAGGCCGGCAAGGAAGCCGCCGAGCGAGCCCGGGCGGCGATGAAATCCGGCGCCTCGCCGATCAGCGATGTCGGCGCGCCCTCGACTGAAGCGGTCCGCAAGGAGACCCGCTGATGGCCGCGCTCCGGATGATTTTCGAAAGCCCCTATGTGAAGCGCTTCGGGGTCCGCTTCGACGACCATGGCGACGAACTCACCGCGATCCTGCCCTATTCCGACGCCCTGGTCGGCAATCCGCTGATCCCTGCGCTGCATGGCGGCGCTATCGGCGCGTTCATGGAGATCACAGCCGCCGCCTCGCTGATGGCGGCGACGCCGCTTCTCAAGATGCCCAAGCCGATCGACGTGGCGGTGGACTATCTGCGCCCGGCGCGGCCTCAGGACGTCTTTGCGCGCGCCATGATCACCCGGCAGGGCGGACGCGTGGCGAACGTGCGCGTGGAGAGCTGGCAGGACCGCCGAAGCGCGCCGGTCGCCACGCTCCACGGGCATTTCCTCGTCAAGCCTGCGGAAGACTAGAGGCGCGCAGCCACCGCGCGCGCCAGCGCCTCACCGCTTTCAAACGCATCCTCCGCGCGCGGGCCGAGCCGCCAGTCGCCCGCAGCTCCCACGCCGGCCGCATCCAGCGCGAACGGCGTCTCCGCCGCCAGCGAGACCAGCGCATAGCGCCAGCGATGGGCCTGCGCGAAGACGGGCGGCGGCCAGCCGAACCGACGGCTCATCTCCTGCGTGAGCGTTGCGGCGACATCCTCGGGCGCATCCTCCAGATGGGTGCGCGACCAGTCCGGCCCCGCCTGCAGCACGACCGCCTCCATGTCGGCGCGGCCGGGACGGGAGGCCATGCGCGCCGCCCACCCGACCGCGCCGCCTTCGATCTTCGCCCCGTCGAAACCGGCTTCCAGAGTTGCGTCATAGAGCGCCATGACGGTCTGGTTCGGCGCCAGCCGCGCCGCTTCCGCCTCCGCGATCAGGCCTGCATAATCGCCCTCGCTCGCCCGGAGAAGGTCGGCGAGCTGTTCGGGCGGCACGGTCATCAAGACGGCTTCAAACGGACCCGCCTCGCCGCCGTCCTCAAACCGGATCCGCCAGGCGCCGGCGCCGCCTTCGAGCCTGAGCGCGCGCCGTCCGTACGCAACGTCCAACCCGTCCTGAAGGCCGCGCACGATCGCATTCATGCCCGGTGTTCCCACCCAGCGGTCCTCCACCGGAAGGGCCGTCTCCTCCCCGGACGCCGAGACCCGCACGAGCCGGCCTGTCCAGCGCTCCGCAAGGCCCTGCAACTCAAGCTGTTCGAGACGGGAGCGGAAGGCGTACCGCCGGGCGGTGAGGTACTGGGCGCCGTGATCGAAACGCGCCTCCCCGGCGGCCGTTTCCAAGCGGCGCGCCGAGAGACGTCCGCCGGGTCCACGGCCCTTGTCGAACAGCGCACAGGCGACGCCCCGCTCGGCCAGCGCGCGCGCGCAGGCGCTGCCGGAAAGACCGGCTCCGATAACGGCGACGGACGGGCTCATGGTGTTTTCCGCAGGCGGCTTCGATCTATCTCGGCTGAATATGAACCAGATGAATTCCGAAACGAGCCGTTCGCCAAGCTGCGACGTTCATTACGACGGCGCATGCCCGCTGTGCCGCGCAGAGATCGGGCTTTACAAGCGGCTCGGCAGCGAGGCGCGCTTCCTTGACATCTCTGCGGGAGAGCCCACGCCCGAGGGCGTGTCGCGCGAGGCCGCGCTGAAGCGCTTTCATGTCACCGACCGCGACGGAAACGTCCGCTCGGGCGCGCGCGCGTTCGCCGAATTGTGGAAAGCGACGCCGGGCTTCTGGCGCCCGCTCGGTCATGTCGCCGCGCTACCGCCGTTTGTGTGGCTGGGAGAAGCGCTGTACCGGGCGTTTCTCCTTGTGCGTCCGCAGATCCAGCGCTTCGTGCGCGAACGGGCCGGAGACAAAGACGCGTGAGCCTCGAGGCCGTCTGGTTCAAGCGCGACCTGCGCGTGCACGATCACGCGCCGCTCGCCGGCGCGGCTGCGACGGGCCGGCCGGTTCTCTGCCTCTACATCCTTGAACCTTCCCTGTGGGCGCGGCCGGAGTATTCCGCCCGGCAGTTCGCGTTCCTGCTGGAAACGCTCGACAGCCTTGACGCAGACCTGCGCAGGCGCGGCGCGCAGCTGACCCTGCGCGTGGGCGAAGCTCTGGACGTCTTCGCCGCGCTTCACGCCGAACACGGACTGACCGCCATCCGCGCGCATGAGGAGACCGGGCTCATCCAGACCTGGGAGCGCGACAAGGCGGTGGCCGCCTGGGCGCGATCGCGCGGGATCGCCTTCCTCGAACAGCCTCAGCACGGGATCATCCGCGGCCTCAAGACGCGCAATGGCTGGGCGAAGAAATGGGATGCGTTCATGGGCCGCGCGCCGGTTCCGGCGCCGGAACGGATTGCGGGTGCGGGCCTTGTCTCGGACGAGCACCGCAACGCCGCCGCGCTCGGGCTTTCGCCCGATCCGTGCCCCGGCCGCCAGCCCGGCGGGCGCAACGCAGCGATAGAGGATCTGGCGAGTTTTCTCGGGCGGCGGGGCCGGCGCTATCGCCGTGAAATGTCCTCGCCGGTGACGGCTTACCAGGCGTGTTCGCGCATCTCGGCCCATCTCGCCCTTGGATCGCTGTCCATGCGCGAGGCGTATCAGGCCGCTCTGCGCGCGCGGACGAACAAGCGCGAGGCGGAGGATCGCGCCTTCGCCCAGTCGATCGACAGCTTCATCGCGCGTCTGCACTGGCACTGTCACTTCATGCAGAAATTCGAGGACGAACCCGAGATCGAGCGCCGCGATCTGCATCCGGCCTATCGTGGGGTGCGCGCGGCGCCGGAACCGGAGACGCTTCGCCGCTGGATCGAGGGCGAGACCGGCTTTCCCTTTCTCGACGCGTGCATGCGCGCTCTGAAGGACACCGGCTGGCTGAACTTCCGGATGCGCGCCATGACGGCGGCTTTCTCCAGCTATCACCTGTGGGCGGACTGGAAACGCCCGGCTCAGGCGCTTGCCGCGCGCTTCACCGATTTCGAGCCGGGCATCCACTATGCGCAATTCCAGATGCAGTCGGGCACGACCGGCGTGAACACCCCGCGCATCTACAATCCCGTCAAGCAGGGCTATGATCAGGACCCCGGCGGCGCGTTCATCCGGCGCTGGGTTCCCGAGCTCTCATCCCTTCCCGATACCTTCCTGCATGAACCCTGGAAGGCGCCGGCAAGCGTGCTCGAGGCCTCAGGCGTGGCGCTGGGGCGCGATTACCCCGAGCGGCTTGTCGATCACGAACAGGCCGCGCGCGAGGCCCGCGCGCGCATCGGCGCGCTGCGCAAGGGCGAAGACCACCGCGCCGCGGCGGCGGCGATCCAGCAAAAGCACGGCAGCCGCAAGTCCGGCCTGAAGCAGACCGGCTCGGCGCGTTCGCGCAGGCAGGCCCGCCAGGCCGATCCCGCCCAGGGCGCGTTTGATTTCGGCGGCCGCTGATGGCGAAGAACGTCAATCGGGGCAAGGCGCGCCGGAAAGCCGATCTGCCGCAGAAGACCTGCCCGGTCTGCCAGCGGCCGTTCGCCTGGCGCAAGAAGTGGGCGCGAGACTGGGACAACGTCGTTTACTGCTCCGAGCGCTGCTCGCGCAGCCGGACGCCGCGATGACGGCGCCGTCTTGCCGCCGCATGAACACGAATTCAGATGCGCGCCAGACGCCTGAAAGGTGCGGGTGTCCATTCTGATCGCGTCGACCGGGATACGGGCCGCCAGAGCCCGCGGACAAGCCCGGCGGCAGGTTGATCAGATCAGGAGACCCGACATGAAAACCCTCATTCTCGCTCTCGCCCCGGCGGTCCTTGTTTCCGGCGCCGCTTTCGCCGTTCCGCAAGACGAACGCACCGCCGAGGTGATCTTCCCGCGCGAGGCGCTCTACACGCAGGCCGGTCAGGCGCGCATCCTCGAGCGTATCGAGGCCGCAGCCGCCGAGGTGTGCGAGGCCCCCTCCCATCAGCGCCGCACGGCGGCGGTCATACAGGAGACCCACCGCTGCGAACGCCGCGCTGTGGCGGAGGCGGTCGAACAACTCGAGACCCGCACGGCGGAACTCGAACACGCCGCTCCCATCCGCGTGGCTGTGCGTCCGTGATTCGCGACAATTCCAACCGGCGTCACCACTAAATACGCATAGCCGACCTGCAAAGGAAAACGATTAACGTCATACGGACGTTACCGACCACAGGCAAACGTTCGACCGAAAACGGCGGACACTGATCGTCAGCATCAGGGCGTCGCTTTCGGTCGAAATCGGTCACGCCAAAGTCATGGAGCCTCCCCAATGAAGTTTGCCCTCGCTTCCCTCGCTGTTTTTGCTTTCGCCGGCGCCGCCAACGCTCAGGACGTCGTCGAAGTCACCTACTTCCCCAACGACCTGCTCAGCCCGGCCCGCGTCGAACTGCTGGAGCGTGAAATCGTCCGCGCCGCCGAGCGCATCTGCGACGCCGACCGCGCCCGCACGCTGGGCGAGCGTCACGCCGCCCGCGTTTGCGTGCGTGAAGTCGCCGGCCAGGCCCTCGCCGAGCTGGAATACCGCGTCGCCGACGCCCGTACCGACGGCGGCCGCATCTTCGTCGCCGAAGCTCAGTAAGCGTTCAAGCCTTCACCGGCTCGATACGCCCCGCGGGTTCCGCCCGCGGGGCGTATTCGTTTCAGGCATAGGCGGAGAGCGCATCCGCCGCCGCTTCATGCAGGAAAGCGTGCCGCCGCGCGAGCGTATCAAGATCGCGCGAATACCCGCCGCCCAGAACGCCGCAGATCGGAACATGCCGTTCGGCGGCCGCCGCCATGACCGCCGCATCGCGCACGCGCAGGCCTTCGTCGGTCAGGTCCAGCAGGCCCAGCCGGTCTTCCGCATGGGGATCAACCCCGGCGTTGTAGAAGACAAGATCCGGCCGGGCGCGCGCGAAGGCTTCCTCGAGCGCGGGATGGAGCGCGGCGAGATAGGCGGCGTCGCCGGTCTTCTCGGGCAGCCCGACATCCATGTCGGAGAGCGCCTTCCGGCGCGGGAAGTTGCGCTCGCAGTGCAGCGAAAGCGTGAAGACGCGCGGCTCATGCTGGAAGATGCGCGCGGTCCCGTCGCCCTGGTGCACGTCGCAATCCACCACGAGAATGCGCGAGATCGCGCCCTCGGCGAGCAGAAGGCGGGAGGCGACCGCCACGTCGTTGAACACGCAGAAGCCCGCTCCGCCCTCGAAGTCTGCGTGATGCGAGCCGCCGGCGGTGTTGCACGCCGCGCCGTGCTCCAGCGCGAGCCGGGCGGCGAGGACGGTGCCGGACACCGCGCAGCGTGAGCGCCTGGCCACCGGCCCGGTCATCTTGAACCCGATGCGCCGGGCGGTCTTTTCGTCTACGCGCGCATGAAGCACCGCATCGACATAGGCGGCGTCATGGGCGAGTTCGAGCCAGGCCGCCGGCGCCGGGATCGGTTCGTGAAAACCCTCCCAGCCGGGAACGAGGCCGATCCTGAGCAGGCGTTCGGCGACCGCGCGGAACTTGCCCATCGGGAAGCGATGGTGCGCGGGCACGTCGGAGGCGACATAGGCGGGGTGGTGGACGACGGGCAGCATCGCTGGAGACTTAGGCCGCCGCCGTCCCTGCGCCACCGCAAGCGTCAGCGGAAATCGTTCTCGAGCACGATGCGATAGCGCGGTTCGCCGGCCTTCAACCGGTCGAAAGCGGCGCCGATTTCACGCATGGGCATGCGCTCCGTCTGCGGGCGGATCCCGTGGCGCGCGCAGAATTCGAGCATCTTTCGGATTGTCGCCGGGCTGCCGAGCGGACTGCCCGAAAGTGATTTCTGACCGCCGATGAGCGCAAACGCCGCCGCACCGATCGGCTCGGGCACCGCACCGACGGTGTGCAGACGTCCGCGCGGGGCGAGCGCGTTGAAATACGACGCCCAGTCCAGCGGCACGGCCACCGTCGACAGGATGAAATCATAGCGTCCGGCTTCGGCCTTCAGCGCCTCCGCGGAACGGCTGTCGACGACGCGATGCGCGCCGAAACGCTTCGCTTCCTCGGCCTTGGCGCCGGTGGAGGTGAAGGCGGTCACCTCGCATCCCCAGGCGCGCAGGAACTGCAGCGCCATGTGGCCAAGGCCGCCGATTCCGATGACGCCGACCCGGTCGGTCGGCTTCACGTCGAACTGGACGATCGGGTTGAACACGGTGATACCGCCGCAAAAGAGCGGGCCGGCGTCATCCGGGCCGACGCCCTCGGGAAGCGGATTGGCCCAGCTCGCCTGCACGCGCACGCGCTCCGCGAACCCTCCGGGCCGTCCGACAGCGATCTGTTCGGCGACGACGCACATGTTGTGGTCGCCGCTCATGCAGGGATCGCAGGTCAGGCATGAGCGCGAGAACCAGCCCACGCCGACACGCTGGCCCGGCTGGATATGGCGCACTTCCGGGCCTGTGGCCTCCACGATCCCGACAACTTCATGACCGGGGATGAGCGGGTATTTCGAGACGCCCCATTCATCGTCGCGCAGCGACATGTCGGAATGGCAGAGCCCGCAGTGCTCGACGCGGATCTCGACATCGTCCGACTTCATCGGACCGGGATCATATTCGACAAGCTCGAACGGACCGCCGGGTTCGCGGACGGCATAGGCGCGGATCATGGGGAAGCTCTCTGGCGGGGGCGCGCAGGATGACGCGCAAGCGCCACCCTACGCCCCGGTTGCGCGCTTGCGAAGGGGGCCGCGCGCGGCTAACCGCACACGATGTCCGCTCCCGCGCTCACGCGCCGTCAGGTCTTCGCCGAAGCCGCGCCGATCATGGCCGCCAGCGTCTCCGCGCCTCTGGTGGGTCTGGTCGACATCGCCGTCATCGGCCGCACCGGCGACGCCGAAGCGCTGGCCGCGATCGCGCTCGGCACGCTGATCTTCAACGCGATCTATTTCTCCCTCGGCTTCCTGCGCATGGGCGCGACAGCTCTCACCGCACAGGCCGACGGCGCGCGCGACGACGGCGAGGTGCGCGCAGCCCTCATGCGCGCAGGCCTGCTCGGCGCAGCGATCGGAACGCTCGTCCTGATGCTGAGCCCGCTCATCCAGACCGGCGGGTTCCTCCTCTTCTCCGGCGCCGAGCCTGTGGAAACGCTGGGTCGCGACTATGTCGAGGCGCGGCTGTGGGGCGCGCCCGCCACCCTGGCCGGGCTCGCCGTCTATGGTTGGTTGATCGGCCTGCGGCGCACCGGTTCGGCGCTCGTGCTGCAGGCGCTTCTCAATCTGGCGAACGCCGGCTTGACGATCCTTTTCGTCGTGGAGCTCGACATGGGCGTCGCCGGCGCGGGCTATGGCAGCGCGGCGGCGCAATGGCTCCACCTGCTTGCTGCAGCGCCGGTGATCGCGCTTGTCTGGCGCGCGCGCGGAAGCGGCCGCGCCGCCAGGCTGTTGGACGCTAGCGCCCTGCGCCGGCTGGTCAGCGTCAATCGCGACATCTTCTTTCGCACGATCGCGCTGCTGGCGGGGTTCTACTGGTTCAACGAGGCCAGCCTGAGAGAAGGCGCGGACGTGCTGGCGGGCAATGCGATCCTGCTGCAGTTCATCTCGGTCTCGGCCTTCTTCCTCGACGGCTTCGCCTACATCACCGAAAGCCATGTCGGGAAAGCCGTCGGCGCGAAGGACGGCGCGGGCTTCGACCGCGCCGTACGGCTGACGAGCGAACAGGCTGCAGCCGCTGCGGTGGTTCTGACGCTTTCGCTGTTGGTCTTCGGGCCGGTCTGGATCGACGCGCTGACGACCGATCCGGCCGCTCGGGAGGCTGCGAAGGCGTATCTGCCCTGGTGCGCGCTCGCGCCCGTCGCCGGGGTGGCGAGCTGGCAGCTCGACGGGGTGATGATCGGCGCCACGCGCGGCGCGCTGATGCGCAACGCGATGATCGCCTCGCTTGCGATCTATCTCGCCTGCGACGCCGCCCTGCGCCCCGCTTTCGGCGGGCACGGCCTGTGGGCGGCCTTTTTGCTCTACTACCTCGCGCGCGCGGGCACGCTCGCCCTGGGCTGGCGGGGCCTAAGGCGCAGCCTTGGATGAGGCGCTTCGGAGATCCGCGCCGACGGCCTCCGCGATCGAGGAATACCCCTCCGCCGCAAGCAGCGGCGCCAGTCCGTCGCGGATCCGGCGGATGAGGCCCGGGCCGCGATAGACCAGCGCTGTGTAGAGCTGCACGGCGTTGGCGCCCGCCTTGATCTTGGCGAGCGCGGTTTCCGGCCCGTCCACGCCGCCAACGCCGATCAGCGTCATCTCCGGACCGGCGAGTTCGCGCGTCCGGCGCAGGATCGCCGTCGAGCGCTCAAACAGCGGCTTTCCCGACAGGCCGCCCGTCTCGCCCCGGTGCGGGGCGGTCAGCGTCATCGGGCGCTCGATGGTGGTGTTCGACACGATCAGCCCGGAGAGCGTATGGCGTCTGGCCAGCGCAACGACTTCCGCCAGCGCGGTCTCGTCCAGATCCGGCGCGATCTTGAGGAAGACCGGCTCGGCCCAGCGCGCATCGCTGACCCGCTTGAGCAGGTCGTCGAGGGCGGCGGCGTCCTGCAGGCCGCGCAAGCCCGGCGTGTTGGGCGAGGAGATGTTGACGGTGAAGAAATCCGCCAGTCCGCGCAGCGCCTTGAGCAGGGCGACATAATCCGCGCTGCGGTCCTCGCTGTCCTTGTTGGCGCCGAGATTGACGCCGACGACGCCGCCGCGTCCGCGGCGTTCCTCCAGGCGCGCCTTTACGGCGTCGAGCCCTTCATTGTTGAAGCCCATGCGGTTGATCACGGCGGCGTCCGTGCGCAGGCGGAACAGACGCGGTTTCGGATTGCCCGCCTGGGGACGCGGCGTGACGGCGCCCACCTCCACGAAGGAGAAGCCCGCCGCCAGAAGCGCGTCGGGCGCCTCGGCGTTCTTGTCGTAGCCCGCCGCCAGCCCGACCGGATGGGCGAGGTCGATGCCGCCGATCGAGGTGGACAGCCGCACGTCCTGCGTCGGGGCGGGTTTCGGGCCGAGCCCGGCGCGCAGGGCTGCAAGGCTGAGCCCATGGGCGTATTCAGGCGGCAGAAGGGTCAGCGCCTTCGCCGCGGCGTCCGCGATCATGCCGGCAGGTCCTCCGGCAGCCGGTAGGCGCCGCTCTCGGTCACCCCCACAAGATGCACCGTGCGCACGCAGGAAAACGGAGCCGGGCCATAGATGTGCGGGTAAAGCGCGCCGGATTTGGAGCGCTCCCATTCCAGCCCGTCGCCCAGCGCGGCCGCATCGAGTTCAAGCAGGGCCAGGGGGCCGGCGGCTTCGAAATGCGTTTCGAGCACGTCGGCGAGCTGGTCGCGCGTTGCGCAATGCAGGAAGGCGTCCTCGTCGGGACGCCTGACGATCTCCCCGGCGGCGGCGCAGGCGCCGGCCTCTTCGCGGGTGACGATGCGGTAGATGGTGCGGATGCTCATGAACGCGAGGTACGCGCGGACAGGCGCGCTGGCAAGGCGTCAGCGTTCAAGGCGGCGCGCAGCTTCCGCGCCTATGTCGGCGGACGGGTCGTCGAGCAGGGCGTGCATGGACTGCGCGAGGCCCACCGTGCGGCGGTCGAAGGCGTCGCGTTCGGGGTCTCTCACTGCGCGTTGCAGCAGCGCGCGCGCCTCCTCGCGGTAGGCCTCGTCGTCGGCGGCGAGCAGAAGAACGGCGAAATGGTAGGGAATGGCGGGTTCGTCGCCGCCAAGCTCGACCGCGCGGCGGTAATGCGTCAGCCCGCGCTCGAAATCCGCGCCCAGGACGCGCGCGCCGCCGCGGCGGGCGACCTCCATGTTCCAGGAGCCGTACATGGCGTGCGCCCACGGATCCTGCGGATCAAGCTCCAGCGCCTGCTCGATATGGTCGCGCGAGCGATGCGGAAGGCGGCGGAGAAAGGCGGTCAGCGGGGCGGTCGTGCGCGCCTCGTAATTGAGCGCCGCGGCAAGCCGCAGATGGGCTTCGGCGTAGGTGTCGTCGAGGCGAAGCGCTGCTTCCGCATGGGACTTCGCGCGGTCGGTCAGAACCTCCATGTCCTCGGGCCGGAATTCCGTCATCAGCGCAGCCAGATAGGCGCCCGCCGCGAAGGACTGCGCCTCGGCGGTTTCAGCGCCCGCCGCCAGCCGCCCGGCGGCGCGCCACTCGCCTTCAGCGTAGAGTTCGCGCGCCTGTTCAAGCGCATCCGGCTGGGCGGATGCGGCCGAAAGGCCCGCGGTCAGAGCGGCGAGAAGCGCGATAATCCCCTTCATTGCGCCGCAATATAGCGCGTGCGGCCGTATTGCGAATCATCACGGCGCAGCCGGACCGGTCACGCCTGCTTGAGCCGCTCATCGCGTCTCGTCGGGCGCGTACTGGAACACCGCCTCCAGAGCGACGCCGAAGACGCGGGCGACCTCGAAGGCGGTTTCCAGCGAGGGCGCATACTTGCCCTGCTCCATCGCGATGACCGTCTGGCGGGTGACGCCCAGGCGGCGCGCCAGCTCCGCCTGGGTCATCTCGCCGGCCTGGAAACGCAGTTCGCGGATGCGGTTTCTGACCTTGGTGCGCTTGGCCACCGGCTCACACCCCGCGGCGATAATCGACGGCGCGCAGCACGGCCTTGGCGATCTCCGCAAACAGAAGCGCGGCGAGCACCGCATTCGCGACCCAGTAAACATCGATCCCGAAGATCGCGAGATTGATCGCAAAGATGGCGCCCGCGCCCAGCACATAGGACGAGCGGGCGTCCGCGCGCATCTCGATCAGCCGGTCGCGCTCGTCCTGCTCGTCGGCTTCGCTCGGGTTGAGCATCGCCACGAGGATCTGGGCGGGCACCGCGATCAGCACGATGGCGACCGTCATGACGATGAAGTCGCGCCCGATGGCGCCGGGCGTGAAATCGCGCGTCGCAAGGCTGCCGGCGATGTCGCCGAAATACCAGGCCCCGACCAGGCCCAGCGCGAC
>CAZLOV010000023.1:0-24140 GCA_964561235.1 uncultured Caulobacterales bacterium | reverse complement strand
GGAGAACATCGAGGATCTTGCAAAGAAGTACGAGGACCAGATCTAGGGTCCCGGTCGCGCCCGGCGGGAGCCGGGCCGAACCACCAGGAGAAACGTCATGCGCCACGGCGTCGCCCATCGCAAGCTCAACCGCACCGCCTCGCACCGGCGGGCGATGTTCGCCAACATGGCGGCCTCGCTGATCGAGCACGAGCAGATCGTCACCACGCTCCCGAAAGCCAAGGAGCTGAAGCCGATCATGGACAAGCTCGTCACGCTGGCGAAGCGCGGCGATCTTCACGCCCGCCGTCAGGCGGTCAGCCAGATCCGCGACAAGGATCAGGTCAAGAAGCTCTTCGATACGCTTGGCCCGCGCTACAAGGAGCGCAATGGCGGCTATACGCGCGTGCTCAAGGCCGGCTTCCGCTACGGCGACAACGCGCCGCTGGCGGTGATCGAGCTCGTTGACCGCGACCCCGAAGCCAAGGGCGCCGCTGACCGGGCGCGCCTTGAGGCCGAAGAAGACTAAGCTTCATCGTCGGCCGATGCCGGCGGGACGAGCGCGCGGCGGCTCCGGATCAACTCCGGAGCCGCCGTTTTTTTGCCCGAAGACAGTGGTTCCTGAACGCCGACTCTCCCATCGCCCATCCGTCGAGGTTCGCCATGGCGCTGATCCGCACGCTTGTTTCCGTTTTCGCGCTTTTCCTGCCGGCGTCCGCTGCGTCCGCGCAACTTCTGGAGGGTCCGCCGGGAGCTGAGCGCCGCGCGCCGGAAAGCCGCTCGGAGATGCAGCTCTCCTTCGCGCCCGTCGTGCGCGAAGCCGCCCCGGCTGTGGTGAACGTGTACTCCAGCCGCATGATCTCCCAGCGCACGCCGTTTGCGGGCGATCCGCTTTTCGAGCGTTTTTTCGGACCGCAGGTGCGCGAGCGCGAGGTGCAGTCGCTGGGATCGGGCGTGATCGTCGACGAGACCGGCGTCATCGTGACGAACAATCACGTCGTGCGCGGCGCGCAGGAGCTCCGCGTCGTGCTCGCCGACCGGCGCGAATACGACGCCGAGGTGCTGCTGGCCGACGAGCGCACCGATCTCGCCGTGCTCAAGATCGAAGCTGAAGAAGCGCTGCCGGTCCTCAGGCTCAATGACGACGGCCAGCCGGAAGTCGGGGATCTCGTCCTGGCGATCGGCAATCCGTTCGGCGTCGGGCAGACGGTGACCTCCGGCATCGTCTCCGCGACGGCGCGCACAGATGTCGGGATTACCGACTACGCCTTCTTCATCCAGACCGACGCGGCGGTGAATCCCGGCAATTCCGGCGGCGCGCTGGTGGCGATGGACGGCGAGCTGATCGGGGTGAACACGGCGATCTTCTCGCGTTCGGGCGGATCAAACGGCATCGGCTTCGCCATTCCTGTCGAGATGGTGCGCCGGATCGTCGATGCGGCGCTTTCCGGGGAGGAGCTCGTGCGTCCCTGGCTTGGCGCGCAGCTGCAGCCGGTCGACAGCGCGCTGGCGCAATCGCTCGGGCTGGAGCGGCCGCGCGGCGCCATCGTCGCGCAGGTCTTCCCGGAGAGCCCGGCGGCGCGCGCGGGGCTTGAGCGCGGCGACGTGCTGCTGGAGATCGACGGCGCGGAGATCAATGACGAGGCCGCAGCGCGCTTCGCCTTCGCCACGCGCGCGGTGGGAGACAATGCGCAGCTGACCCTGCTGCGCGACGGCGAGGAGGAGTCCCTGCGCGTGCGGGCCGCTCCGCCGCCGGGCGATCCCGAAGGCGAAAAGCGCGCGCTCGCAGGGCGGCATCCGCTTTCGGGCGCAACGGTCGTTGAGCTGTCGCCCGCCTTCAACGAGGCCAACCGCATCGACGCGTTCGAGACCGGCGTGGTCGTCTTCGAGGTCAATCGCCGAGCGCCCGCGCGGTATTTCGGCTTCCAGCCCGGCGACCGGATCGTGGAGGTCGCCGGCGTTCAGGTCTCCACTATCGAAGACCTGGCCAACGCGCTGGAGGCCAATGAAGGCGCCCGGCTCTGGCCGGTGGAGATCCAGCGCCGGGGCGAGCGGCTGGCGGTCACGCTCAGGCTCTAGGGCTCAGCGTCCGAAGGTGAGAAGCGTGTCCTTCTCGCGCAGGATGAACAGCGCGATCAGGCCGCCCAGCGCCGGGACGCCCGCCCAGAAGAGGTGATTGGAGCCTTCATAGGGATTGATCAAAATGTCCCATGTCGTCGCCGTCACGAAGCCGTGCATGAGCATCAGCGCGCCGACGAAGAACCAGCGCAGGCGTCCGACGACGGCGAAGCCGGCGATGAGGAAGAGCTGCACGGCGCCGGCAGCGTAGCTCGCCTCCGCCGGAAGGCCGTCAATCCCGTAAAAGCGCGCGAAGATCGCTGCGGTCGTCTCCGGCTTTACGAATTTCTCGATCGCCCACACGAGGAAGAACGCGGTCAGCGTCAGGCGCAGGGTCAGCAAGGCGATTGTCTCGCTCATCGGTCTCTCCAGCCCGCAGAAGCCGTCCGGCGAGACATGCGGCGGCGTGCGCGCCTCGCCAAGCCCGATGGCGCGAACGTGAAGTCCGATGAAAAACGCCCGGACGGATGAACCGTCCGGGCGTCTTCCCAAGGCTGAGCCTATGGAGTTCAGGCGGGGAACACGTCGCCGTTGGAAATGCGGATCCGCTCGCCGTTGAACCGGGTGAGCGTGAAGCCGTCAAAGGCTTCGTTATAGGTCCGCGAGTAGTCCGCAAGCATGGTCACCGCCTGCTGTTCGCCGACAAGCAGCCCGTCCACCCCGTCGGAGCGATAGTGCACGCCCGCCCAGTCGCGGCCGAGCGCGACGTTGTTTGCGAGCTTGTTGATCTCGCCCCCGAGCGTCAGCGCAGTTCCGATCGGCATGAGCGAGGCGCCGTTCGCACTGGACTGGACCGGGCCGGGGTAGGGCAGGTCCTCGTTGAAGAAGGCCTTGAGCACCGTGCAGCAAGCGCCGGCGATCGTGGCGTGGCCGGCCGGATAGGCCGGGTGCGTGGGCGAGCCTTCCGCAAACGCCATCGGCAGAAAATAGGCGCCCGTATTGAAGAACACACGGTTCAGGGCGTCCGACGAGCCGATTTCGGGCGGCAGGTTGTAGTCCGCAGCGCCGGTAAGCTGATGATGCAGGCGGCCGCCATACATCTCCGGGCGGGCGCGGCGGTGGACCAGCCATTTCTGATACCAGGCGCCGGTGAGCGCAAGATTGCCAGCCTTGGAGACGAGATCGAGCACGTCCGGCCCGCCGAGCGAAACAAAGCCGCCCTGGGTCGAATTGGTCAGATAGATGTTCGCCGTATCAAGGCTGCCGTTGATGCCGAGCAGGATCAGCGCGGCGTTCAGATAGGCCTGGAACGAGAAGTCCGAATGGACATATTCGCCCAGCGCCCGGCCGTCATTAATGTAGCGTGGGCTGACCCGGACGAGCGAGCCCGGCACCGAACCGCGCTGCACCGCGAGCCACTCGGCCTTGGTCGTCATGAAGTCGACGCCCTGCTGGGACGGCATATAGCGTTGGTCCAGCGTGCGCGGTCCCCACGGGATGGGCTGGAGCAGCAGCTGGCTGATGTAAGGCCCCGCCAGATCGCCCGGCGTTTCGCCGCGGAAGACCGTGCTGCGGGTGATCAGATTGCCCTGCTTCGGGCCGACTGGCGCATTGAACGCATTGAGATCGTTCACCGCCGCGCCGATCAGCGGATCGGTGTCGAAATTGATGAAGGGGACCTCACGGCACAGCGCTTTCCAGTAAACCTCCCCCATCTCGGCGGAGGTCTCGTCGCCGAGGAAGGTCGGGGCCGGGCGCATCCACGTGCTGTGGCTGTCGCGTCCGGTCATCTCGAACTTGTAGGCACCCTGCGGATTGGCGAGCTTGCGGGTCGCGGTCGGATCCAGCGGGATTGCGTCGAAATCGGCGTTGGAGCCCGAACTCAGCGCGGCGATCAAGGCTGCATAGGCAGCGGGATCGACTTCGCCGTTTTCGTCATGCGGCAGGGTCTTTGAAAAGCTGGCCCTCTTGTCGGGGAAGGCTTCATCGCCGTTTGTCCGCTGGAGGGCGATGAAATCGCGAAGACCCTCACGCGCGGCCGCAGAGCGGATGCGGGTCGCTTCGGCGCTGCGGCGCGCCGGGCCGTCGCCGAGCACCGGGTGTGCGGATCTGAATGCGGAGGCGCTTCCCGTCGCGGACACCGCTGCCGTGGCCGCCGCCGTCGCGGCCGCCGCCCCGGCCATGAGGGTGCGACGAGACACAGAAAAAACCGTCCCCCCGCTCGTCGCGGTGGTTATCTGTACTATTCATGTCAATTTATCCCTGCCCAGTTGTAGAATGCACTGATTCATAGCGTCTTCAGCGCAAATTTAATGTTTGCCTCTGTGCGCTGCAGCATCCAGACAAATATTTTTTGGCAGGACAAATATTTCTATTGCTGAATCTGGTTTTCCCAGCACTCCGTGCAATCTGTCGGATCACATTCGCTTCATGAGCGGTTGAAACATTCCGTGCGCAATCCCGGCGCAGGCGAGCCCGTCAAGGCGCGTTCAGCGTCACCAGCGACCACACATGGCCGAACGGGTCGCGCACCTTGCCGTGACGGCCGAAGAATTCCGCGGTCACCTCGCGAATCGGAACGCAGCCGGCATTCACCGCGCGCGCGAACCAGGCGTCCGCATCATCGACATTCAGATTGATCGTGAATGTCGTGCGCCCGCCGAGCGTGGGCGGAGCGACATTGCCGGTCATCGCTTCGTGTTCGGGAAACTCGTCGGCGAGGAACAGGGCGCCGCCGTTTATGCGCAGTGCGGCGTGGCCGAGCTTGCCTTCGAATTCGTAGCGTTCGACGCATTCCGCGCCGAAAGCGGTTTCATAGAAGGCCACAGCGTCTGCGCCGCCGCGCACGCTGAGATAGGGGACGACGGCGGACGGGGCGGTGTCGGTCATGGTCGAGGCCCCGGATTGAACCGGGTTAGGATGCGTCCATGAGAGATCTGTTCCAAGCCGCCGGTCTTGAAGACGCCGCGCCGCGGCCGCTGGCCGACCGGCTGCGCCCGAAAACCCTCGCCGAGGTCGCCGGACAGGATCACGTGCTCGGGCCGGACAAGCCGCTCGGCCGGATGCTGGCGCAAAAGCGGCTGTCCTCGCTGATCCTGTGGGGGCCGCCGGGGGTCGGCAAGACGACCATCGCGCGTCTGCTGGCGGACGAGGCCGGGCTCGAGTTCGATGCCGTCTCGGCGGTGTTCTCCGGCGTGGCGGATCTCAAGAAGGCGTTTGACCGCGCACGCGCGCGGCGGGCGGCCGGTTCCGGCACGCTGCTCTTCGTCGACGAGATACACCGCTTCAATCGCGCCCAGCAGGACGGCTTCCTACCGGTGGTTGAGGAGGGGACCGTCACGCTCGTCGGCGCCACGACGGAAAATCCCAGCTTCGAGTTGAATGCAGCGCTCCTGTCGCGGTGTCAGGTCATGGTGCTGCGGCGGCTCGACGGCGCGGCGCTGGAGACGCTGCTGGCGCGGGCGGAAGCGGATGCGGGCCGCAGCCTTAAGCTGACCCCGGAGGCGCGCGCGGCGCTGATCGCCATGGCCGACGGCGACGGGCGCTATCTTCTCAATCTGGCCGAGGAAGCCCTGAGCCTCGACCCCGGGACGCCGCTTGATCCCGCCGGGCTCGCCGGCGTGCTGCAAAAGCGCGCGCCGGTCTACGACAAGGACCGGGAGGAGCACTACAATCTGATCTCCGCGCTGCACAAGGCCGTGCGCGGTTCCGACCCGGATGCGGCGCTCTACTGGCTCGCCCGCATGCTCGCGGGCGGAGAGGATCCGCTCTATCTGGCGCGGCGCATCGTGCGCATGGCGAACGAGGATATCGGCCTCGCCGATCCCACGGCGGTTCACGCAGCCCTTGCGGCCAAGGACGTTTATGACTTCCTCGGATCGCCCGAGGGCGAGCTGGCGCTGGCCCAGGCGGTCGTGCATCTCGCCTGCGCGCCGAAGTCCAACGCCGTCTACAAAGCCTGGAAGGCCGCGCAGAAAACGGCCCGTGAGACCGGCTCGCTCATGCCGCCCAAGCATATTCTCAACGCGCCGACAAAGCTGATGAAGTCCCAGGGCTATGGCGCCGGCTATGCTTACGATCACGACGTCGAGGGCGGCGTGTCGGGTCAGGACTACTGGCCTGACGAGATGACCGAGCGCCCGGTGTTCTACGAGCCCAAAGCCATCGGCCGCGAAGCCGCGGTGAAGGAGCGTCTGGAACGCTGGAGCGCGCTCAGAAGCCGGTGAGGGCGCCTGACCCTTGCCTCGGCCGGATGCGCGCCCTATCGCTCCCGGCCATGAACCATCTCCTTCTGATCGGCCTTGGCGGGGCTTTGGGCGCCATGGCCAGGCACGGCGTCAACATGGCGGCTTTTCGCGTCCTGGGGCCGGACTGGCCGTGGGGAACCTTTGCGGTGAATGTGGCCGGCGGGTTCCTGATCGGCGTCCTGGTCGGCTGGCTGGCGCAGGCGGGCCGGCCGGACGCCACCGAGTTGCGCTTCGCGCTCGGCGTCGGCTTTCTCGGCGCATTCACCACGATGAGCGCTTTTTCCCTCGACATCGTTTTGATGTGGGAACGCAAGGAGCTGGTCTCGGCCCTCCTCTATGTCGCCTCCACCGTCGGCGCGAGCGTGGCCGCCGTGCTGGCGGGGCTGATGCTCATGCGCAGGATCGCGGCGGCATGAGCGCGGTGCAGACCCTTGAAGTCAGTGCGGAAGACGAAGGCCAGCGTCTCGATCGCTGGTTCCGCAAGCGCTTCCCCCACATACCCCACGGCAAGGTGGAGAAGCTCCTGCGCACCGGTCAGATCCGCGTCGACGGCGGCAGGGCCAAGGGCGCCCAGCGGCTCGAGGCCGGTCAGAGCGTGCGCATCCCGCCTCTGCCCGAGCCAGGCGAAACGCCGGCGAAACCCCTGCTGTCGCCGGAAGACCGCGCCTTCGTGAAATCGCTCGTCCTGCATGAGGACAAGGAGATCATCGCCTTCAACAAGCCGTCGGGCCTTCCCGTCCAGGGCGGCTCGAAGGTGAAGCGCCATCTCGACGGCCTGCTGGAGGCGTTCGGCGAAGGCGAGCGCAAGCCGAAGCTCGTCCACCGGCTCGACAAGGACACTTCCGGCCTGCTGGTGGTGGCGAAGACGACCGCCGCCGCCCAGCGGCTCGCGCGTCTGTTCCAGGGGCGCGACGTGACGAAGACCTACTGGTGCGTGGCGCTAGGCGTGCCTGCGCCGAAGGCGGGCGAGATCAAGGGCTTCATGAAGAAGGCCGCCGGGCCGGACGGCGATCGCGAGCAGATGGTCGCGGCGCGCCACGGCGAGGAGGGCGCGCAATACGCGCTGACGCGCTATGCGGTCGCCGCCGAAGCGGCAAGGCGGGCGAGCTGGGTCGTGCTGCGCCCGGAGACCGGCCGCACCCACCAGCTGCGGGTGCACATGGCCGCGATGGGCCATTCCATTCTCGGCGACCACAAATATGTCTGCGACCGGGAAACGCCCGGCGAGTTGCCGGACCGGCTTCACCTGCACGCGCGCAAGCTGGAAATCCCGCGCCCGTCAGGCGCGCCTCTGGTTCTGGAGGCGCCGCTTCCGCCGCACATGGCCGACAGCTTCCAGGCGCTCGGCTTTGACGCGCGCGATGATCTCACCCTGGTGGAGGCCGCCCTGGAATGAGCGACAGCCTGAAGCTCGCCGTGTTCGACGTCGACGGCACGCTGGTCGACAGCCGCCGGGTGATCGAGCGGGCCATGAACCGCGCCTTCGAGCGGGCGGGCCTTGGCGGGATGCCCTATGAGCGCACGCGCACGATCGTCGGGCTCGAGCTGACCGAAGCCGTTCTGCATCTCGCCCCGCCGGATTATCCCGCCGAGCGCATCCCGGAACTCGCCAATTTCTACCGCGAAGCCTTCGTCGAGCAGCGCGCGGAGCCGGATTTCGAGGAGCCGCTCTATGAAGGCGCCTTCGAGACCGTCGAGCGCCTTGCCGATGAAGGCTGGCTGCTCGGCGTGGCGACCGGCAAGAACCGGCGCGGGCTCGACATCGTTTTCGAGCATCACGGTCTGCACAAATTCTTCCAGACGCTGCAGACCGTCGACGGCGGTCCGGGCAAGCCGAATCCGCGCATGGTGCTGGACGCCATGAAAGCGACCGGCGCCGAGGCGGAAGCCACCGTCATGATCGGCGACACCAGCTTCGACATGGCGATGGCGCGCGCGGCGCGGACCCGCGCGCTCGGCGTCAGCTGGGGCTTCCACACGGTCGAGGAGATCGAGGAAGGCGGCGCGCACGCGGTTCATCACGACTTTGCGAGCCTGAACGCGGCGCTCTCCAAGTTTCCGTGAGCGGCGACCGCCGCGCCGGTTCCCCTTCGTTTCATCGGGGTATGAAGCGGAGGCATTCATGTATCGCACACCTGCATCAACGCTCCTTGTCGCGGCATTGGGCCTTCTGGCCATGTACGGCGTCGTGGCGCCCGTTGCGTCCAATCTGTCATCGTCAGCGCGCTGCCCGGGCGCGCATGTCTGGACGGATCCGGTGGACGCGCCTTAGACACAGGCCATGAGCATGTCCAAAGCCCGGGCGGAGAACCGTCCACTGCCGAAACGCTTCTACGAGGCCGCTGGCGTCGTCTCGGAGGAGGGCGGGCACCTGGTGGTGCTAGACGGCCGCCCCGTGAAGACGCCCGCGCGGCGCAATCTCGCCGCGCCCTCGCACGCGCTCGCCATGGCGATCGCCCAGGAATGGGAGGATCAGGCCGAGCATATCGACCCCTCAAGCATGCCGGTTACGCGCATGGCGCATGTCGCCATAGATCGAATGGCCGAGGCGCGCGCCGCGGTCGCCGCCGACATCGCGCGCTATGCGCAATCCGATACGCTCTGCCACCGCGCGGAGGACGAGGCGCTCGGCCGGCTTCAGCGGCAGGAATGGGATCCTTATCTCGCCTGGTCGGCGTCTGCGCTTGATGCGCCCTTGCGCACGATCGAAGGCGTCATGGCGGTCGAGCAGCCTGAGGCGTCGCTTACCGCCATCCGCGTGCAGGCCGAAGCGCTCGACGACTGGCGCCTGACCGGGCTGGCCAGCGCAACGCCGCTTCTGGGCTCCATCGTGCTTGCCTTTGCGCTGCTGCACGGAGAGGCGGATGCGGAGACGGCGTTTTCCGTCTCGCGGCTGGAGGAGCGCTTCCAGAACGGGAAATGGGGCGAGGACGCCGAAGCCGCTGCGCGCGCCGC
Source organism: uncultured Caulobacterales bacterium (assembly GCA_964561235.1). Lineage (GTDB taxonomy): Bacteria > Pseudomonadota > Alphaproteobacteria > Caulobacterales > Maricaulaceae > JBCBSP01. The sequence continues at coordinate 14,901 of CAZLOV010000023.1, read as the reverse complement.
CAACATGCTGCGCGATCTGAAAGGGGTCGAGCGCCTCTTCAGGTTGCTGGACGCGGCCGAGGACTGACGCGTCAGCGGTTTGCCTGCCGCGCGCGGACGGTGCTAGCAAGCTGTTCCCGCCTGCTGACCGCCCGCCCGGAGCGTCCCATGAAAGACATTCTCGAAAAGCTCGACGCCAAGCGCGCCGCTGCGCGTGAAGGCGGCGGTGAAAAGCGCGTCGCCGCCCAGCACGAAAAGGGCAAGCTGACCGCGCGCGAGCGTCTCGAGGTGCTGCTCGACGAAGGCTCGTTTGAAGAGACCGACATGTTCGTCGAGCATCAATGCTCGGAATTCGGCATGGCCGAGAACCGCACTCCCGGCGACGGCGTCGTGACCGGGTCGGGCACGATCAATGGCCGCCTGGTCTATGTTTTCGCAAAGGATTTCACCGTCTTCGGCGGCTCGCTCTCTCTGGCTCACGCCCAGAAGATCACCAAGGTCCAGGACGCTGCGCTGAGAAACGGCGCGCCCATCATCGGCCTGTTCGACGCAGGCGGCGCGCGCATCCAGGAAGGCGTGGACGCGCTGGGCGGCTATGCCGAAATCTTCCAGCGCAACGTGCTTTCCTCCGGCGTGGTGCCGCAGATTTCCGTCATCATGGGGCCGTGCGCGGGCGGAGACGTGTATTCGCCCGCCATGACCGACTTCATCTTCATGGTGAAGGACACCGCCTACATGTACGTCACCGGGCCCGACGTGGTGAAGACGGTCACCAATGAGGTCGTCACCCATGAAGGTCTCGGGGGCGCCAGCGTTCATGCAAAGAAGTCCGGGGTCGCCGACGGCGCTTTCGACAACGACATCGAGGCGCTCGTCCAGATCCGCCGGCTGATCGACTTCCTTCCGCTGAACAATCGCGAGAAGCCGCCCGTCTTGCCGGTGTTCGACGACCCCGAGCGCGTGGACGAGAGCCTTGATACGCTGGTTCCGCCCAATCCCAACAAGCCCTACGACATCAAGGAGCTGATCGCGAAGGTCGCCGACGAGGGCGATTTCTTCGAGATCGCGCCGGATTACGCGAAAAACATCGTGGTGGGCTTCGGACGGCTCGACGGCGAACCCGTGGGCTTTGTCGCCAACCAGCCGATGACGCTGGCGGGCGTGCTCGATATCGATGCGAGCAAGAAGGCGGCGCGCTTCGTGCGCTTTTGCGACGCCTTCTCCATCCCGATCGTGACATTCGTGGACGTTCCCGGCTTCCTGCCGGGCACGCGCCAGGAATACGGCGGCCTGATCAAGCACGGGGCGAAGCTGCTCTTCGCCTACGCCGAAGCGACCGTGCCCAAGCTCACCGTCATCACCCGCAAGGCCTATGGCGGCGCCTATGACGTCATGGCCTCAAAACACCTGCGCGGGGACGTGAATTACGCCTGGCCGACCGCGGAGATCGCGGTCATGGGCCCCAAGGGCGCAGCCGAGATCATCTTCCGCAAGGATCTCGACGATCCCGAGAAGATGGCCGCCCACGTGAAGGAATACGAGGACCGCTTCGCCAATCCCTTCGTTGCGGCGAGCCGGGGCTATCTCGACGACGTGATCATGCCGCACAACACCCGCAAGCGGCTGATCCGGGCGCTCAAGAAGCTCGCCAACAAGCATCTCGAGAACCCCTGGAAGAAGCACGACAACATTCCGCTCTAGCGGGCAAGGGGGCGGCGCCTAGTCCGTCGCCGCCGCCATGTCGGTAAGCCGGTCCAGCGCCGCGCCCATGCGCGCCGCCGCTTCCATGTCGCCCACGCCGTAGCGCGCCGCGAGCGCATCCGGGGCGAGATAGGCGATGACGGTCCCGCCGTTTTCCTCGAACGCCAGGACGCGCACCGGAAGGTCGAGACCCGCGCGCGGGTTCGCCGCCATGAAGGGCGTGCCCATCCGCGGATTGCCGAAGATGAGAAGGCTCACCGGTCCGAGTTCGAGGTCTGCGGCGTGCGCGTTGTCCTGGTGGTCGATCCGGGCGAACACGGTTGCGCCGGCGTTCTCGACGGCGGTCTGGAGCCGGTCGAGGGTTTCCGGGACGGAATGCGGGCTGGGCTTCTCGACGAGACCGGGCGCGGTCTGCAGGGCGAAGGCGGCGGCGAGGGCGGCGATCATGCGGAAACTCCGTGCTGGGGCGACGGGCGTCACCATGGCGCGGCGCGCGCCGGTGCGTCGAGACCGCAGCGATCACGTCTCGCAGAGCCGGTTTCACCCGCTGCTAACGCTCCATGCGCCATGATGCGCATCGGATCATTCGGGGAGACGCCGCCATGACCGAAGGAAGCCTGCTCGCCAAGGTGCTTGAAGAGGTGCGCGCAACCGGCGCGATCACCGCCGAGCACGTGCGCCGCGTGCGCGGGGTCGTCTATCCCGACATGCACGTCGACAAGAACGAGGCGGAGCATCTCTTCGCACTCGATGAGGCCGCCGCAACCCGCGATCCGGCGTGGATCACGCTGTTCTGCGAGGCGCTTGTGGACCTGCTGGTGAAGCAGGAGCGCCCGCAAGGTCATGTCGACCAGGCCAAGGCGGACTGGCTTACGGCGCGCATCGCCGCGGACGGGACGGTGAAGACCCAGACGGAACTCGAAGCGCTGGTGAAGGTGCTCGAAGCGGCCGAGCGCGCTCCGCAGTCGCTCGTCGTCTTTGCGCTCGACCAGGTGCGCCGCGCCGTCGTCGACGGCGCCGGTCCGCTGGCCTGCGGCGGCACGCTCGAGCGCGGCCGTGTGACGGAGGCGGAAGCCGAACTCGTTCGCCGCGTGCTCTACGCCTATGGCGGACAGGGCGCGGCCTCGATCACGAAGGCGGAAGCGGAAATCCTGTTCGACATCAACGACGCCAGCGAGGGCGCAGCCAACCATCCCGCCTGGACGGACGTGTTCGTCAAGGCGCTCGCAAACTTCCTCATGGCGGCGTCCGGTTACGAGGCGCCGAGCCGCGAGGTCGCGCTGGCGCGCCAGGAATGGTGGGAAGCCGAAACCGACGGCGTGGCAGGCATGTTCGCCCGCATGGGCGATGCGGTCGCCAGCAAGGGCCTGCGCGGCATCATCGAGGCCTATCGCACGCCCGGCTATCGCGAGATCGCCGCCGAACGCAACGCCGCTTTCGAGGCCGCCTCCGCGTTGTCGGAACCGGTCACCGGCGATGAGGCGGAATGGCTGGCCGCGCGCATGAACCGCGACGGAAAGCTCGGCGAGGCCGAACGCGCGCTGCTGCGGTTTCTCCGCGAGGAGAGCCCGGCCGTGCATCCCAGCCTCAAGCCGTTGATGGACGCCGCCTAGGCGGCGCGCTGATCTGCGATCGTGGTGCGCCAGAGCAGGCGCGCATGGCCGTCATAGCCGCCGGTGGCCATGTGCTGGGTGCAGCGATTGTCCCACATAACCAGCATGTCCGGCTCCCAGCGGTGCCGGTAGACGAGGTCGTCCGCATGGGCGGCCTCGTAGAGCTCGCACAGCAGCATGAAGGCGTCTTCATCCGACAGGCCTTCAATGGTGCGCACATAGCCGGGATTGACGAAAAGGGCTTTCCGCCCGGTCTCCGGATGCGTTTTCACGACGGGATGCGTGCGCGTTCGTTCAGCCTCCGCGGAGGGACGGATGGACATTGAACGGTCGGGGCCGTCATTGGCGCCGTAAACGCCGGCCGGCGCATAGGCGAGGGCGGCGGAGTGCACCGCCTGCATGTCCGCGATGCGCGCCTTCGTGGTCTCCGGCAGACGCTCATAGGCGAGATATCCGTTGCAGAAGAGCGTATCGCCGCCGACCGGCGGGATGATGCGCGAATAGAGCACCGTGCCGACGGGAGGCTGGTCCTGGAAGGACCAGTCGGAATGCCAGGCGGCGGCGAAAACGGACGCCTTCTCATGGGCCTCGCGCTTCACCTCGATCACATGGGGATGCTCCGCCATGGGGGCGATGAACGGATCGTCGCCGAACGGACCGAACGCCTGGCTGAAGGCTTCGAGCTGCGCCACGCCCAGGCGCTGTTCCGGAAAGACCAGCACAAGGTGATCAAGCCAGGCCCGCCGAAGGCGCTCCGTTGTCTGCGCATCGAGGGGCTGCGACAGCTCGATCCCGGTCACCACGGCGCCCAGGGCTGCGCCGGTAGGCGTGACAGTCAAGGCCGAAGTCATGATGTGCTCCCGCTTCATGTCTTTGCTTTTTCGGCAGCGTCATGTTGCGGCGATGGCGCGTCAAGGCGCGGCGCGCTAGCGTCGCGGCGTTGCTGCAAGGCTTAAATCCGCTGTCATGCTCGCCGCTCCGCTCGCCCTGTCCGCACTGCTCGTCGTTGTGACCGTGATCATCCAGATCGCGGGGCTTGCCGTGCTCATCTGGATCATGCGCATCCGCTCGCGGCGCTATCGAGGGCTGGCCTATCTCACGCAGCAGCTTGGCGTCATTCTGCTCGTGGTGACGGGCCTGTTCGGCGTCCACGCCCTGCAGATCTGGCTCTATGCGGGCGTCTTCATGTGGCTGGGCGAGTTCCAGACCTTCGAGGCGGCGCTCTATTTCTCCACCTCCAGCTTCACCACTGTGGGCTATGGCGAGGTCTATCTCGAAAGCCGCTGGCGGATCGTTTCGGCCATTCAGAGCGCAAACGGCTTCCTGCTGCTGGGCTGGTCGACGGTCTTTCTGATCTCCGTCCTTTCGCGCCTGCGCTCGGTTGAGATGGACTGGCTGGAGAGCCGTATCGATCCGGAGCTGTTTGATCGCGCGGGAAAGACGCCGAAGGACTGAGCCGGGTCTGCGCCTTGCCGCATGCGCCGCACGCGCGCTAAAGCCTCTCTTCCTTCCTCTCCGCGTCAAACCGCCGGATGCGTCCATGTTCAAGAAAATCCTGATCGCCAATCGCGGCGAGATCGCTGTCCGGGTCATCAAGACCGCCAGGCGCATGGGGATCCGCACCGTCGTGGTGTATTCCGAGGCGGACGCAGACGGGCTGGCCGTCGAGATGGCTGACGAGGCCGTGTTCATCGGCCCGCCGGCCCCGGGCGAGAGCTATCTCGCCATGGACAAGATCGTTCAGGCCTGTCTCGACACGGGCGCGGAGGCGGTTCATCCAGGCTTCGGCTTCCTTTCGGAAAACGCCAAGTTTCCCAAGCTCCTGGCGGAAAACGGCATCGCCTGGATCGGTCCAAACCCCGCCGCGATCGCTGCGATGGGCGACAAGCTCGAATCCAAGAAGCTGGCTGCGGAGGCCGGCGTCAGCACGGTGCCGGGCTTCAAGGGCGAAATCGTCGACGACCAGCACGCCGTCGAGGTCGCCGAGGCGATCGGCTTTCCCGTGATGGTCAAGGCCTCCGCCGGCGGCGGCGGCAAGGGGATGCGCATCGCCTGGGATAGCGATGAAACGCGCGAGGCCTTTCGCGCGGCGCGCTCGGAAGCGAAATCGTCTTTCGGCGACGACCGGATCCTGATCGAGAAGTTCGTCGAGAAGCCTCGCCATATCGAAATCCAGGTGCTTGGCGACAAGCACGGCAACGTCATCCACCTCAATGAGCGCGAATGCTCCGTGCAGCGGCGCAATCAGAAGGTCCTTGAGGAGGCGCCGTCGCCCTTCCTCGACGAGGCCACGCGCCAGAAGATGGGCGAGCAGGCTGTCGCGCTGTCCAGGGCTGTCGATTACGACAGCGCCGGCACGGTCGAGTTCATCGTCGATCCGAAAAAGAATTTCTATTTCCTCGAAATGAATACGCGTCTGCAGGTGGAGCATCCGGTCACGGAGCTGACCCATGGCGTCGATCTCGTTGAACAGATGATCCGCGTGGCCGGCGGCGAGCCGCTCTCGCTCAAGCAGAAGGCGATGAAGCCCAAAGGCTGGGCCGTCGAGGCCCGCCTCTACGCCGAGGACCCCTATCGCGGTTTCCTGCCGTCGATCGGCCGGCTGAGGCGCTATGTCGAGCCGGAGGAGGGCGCCTTCGGAGAAGGCTGGTTGCGGATCGACAGCGGCGTCCGCGAAGGCGACGAGATAAGCCTGTTCTACGATCCCATGATCGCCAAGGTGATCGGCTCAGGACCCACCCGCGAGATCGCTATCGACGCCCTGAACCAGGCGCTCGACCGGCTGCTTGTCGAAGGGGTGCAGTCCAACGCGCCGTTCCTTCAGGCGGTGCTCGACGAGCCCGATTTCCGCAAAGGCGACATCCACACCGGCTATATCGCGCAGCATTTCCCGGACGGGTTTCACGGAACCGCCCCGCGTGCTGAGCAATGGCTGCAGATTTGCGCCGCCGCCGTTTACATCCACGCCGTGCGTGTGCGCCGGGGCGCGCTGATCGAGGGCCGGCTGAGCCCGCCGAGAGACCTCGACAGCCCAATGCGCTGGGTCGTCATCGCCGGGGCGTATTCCGCGCCGGTCGAAATCACGCTCGACGAGGACGACGGCGAAGCCGAAATCTGGGCGCCGACCCTTTCAGACAAGCGTCTGACGCTTGTTACGGACTGGGCGCCAGGGCGGCATCTCTTCGAAGCCGTGTTCAAGACCAAGGGCCGCGACCCGGTGGAGTTCGCCGTCCAGTTCTCCGATCGCACCGAGGGCTATCGACTCCGCTCGCGCGGCTTCGCCGAGACGGTTCTGGTGTGCACGCCGCGCATGGCCGAGCTTCACGCCCGTCTGCCCGCGCGTGAAGCCGCCGACGCCGCCGGACAGATCACAAGCCCGATGCCGGGGCTGGTCATCTCCGTGGACGCCGAAGCCGGCGCGGAGGTGAAGGCCGGCCAGGCGCTGCTGGTGGTCGAGGCGATGAAAATGGAGAACGTCATCCGCGCCGAACGCGACGGCGTGGTGAAGGCGGTCGCCTGCAAGCCCGGCGACTCGGTCGCCGCCGACGACGTGCTTGTCGAGTTCGAGTAGGCTTGGCCCTTCAACGCCGTGCAAACCCTTTCCGGAGTGTCATTTGACACCTTGTCCGGATCGCCGGAGCCTGAGGCTTCATGCAACTCAGGCTTTCGGGGGCTTGAATGGATTACGGACAACTTTATTTCAACGCCCAGGGCTGGATCGGTCCGGGCGAATTCCAGCAGGGCGCGCTGATCCTCATCGGGATCAGTTTCGTGCTCGCCGTTCTGCCCTTGCTCAGCCCCGCGCTGGGTCTGCTCGGCATTATCGGACTCATCCTCATTTGGCCCTGGGCGTCCCTATGGTCGAAGCGCCTGCATGACGCAGGCGTTTCCGGATGGATGTTCATTCTTGTTCTGGTCGGCTGGCTCGTTGTCGGCATGATCGTAAGCGGGGTCCTCGGCGCAATGTTCGCCGGTGACGTCGCGGCGGAACTGGCGGATGTCGACCAGACCGATTTCGCGGCGATCATGCAGGCCTCCATGGAAGCCCAGCGCGGCGCGGTCCTCCCGCAGGCGATCGCCGGGGCCGTGGTGTCGTTCCTCGTCGTTTTCATCGGCAACGCCATGCTGAAGGGCGATCCGCAGACCAACCAGTACGGCCCGCCCCCCGGCTCGGCCGACGGCGGCGACGCGCCGGCCGCGTAAGGAGGCTCCCATGGATATCGGCAAGGTTCTCTTCAATCCGAACGGCCGCATCGCCCAGCAGGACTACTGGATCGGCGTGCTGATCATTATCGGGGCGAACTTCATTGCGAACTTCATCCCGCTGCTCGGCTTCATCATCAGCCTCGGCCTGATCTATGTGGGCGTGGCGGTTTACGGGAAGCGGCTGCACGACGCCGGCAGGACCGCCTGGCTTCACGCCGTGCCGTGGGCGATCAATATCGCGCTGCTCGTCGTCGGCTTCATGATCTTCGGCGGGGCGATCCTCTCGGCGATCTTCGCAGCTGATGCGGGCGACGACGCGGCGGCGGCGGCTTCCGCCATTGGCGGCGGCATCGGCTTCTTCGCCGTCATGGCCGCCGGGCTGCTTGTCTGGATCGGTTACACGATCTGGGTCGGGATGCTGCCGGGCGAGCCCGGGCCCAACCGTTTCGGGCCGGTTCCCGGCAGCGAACCCGCAATGCCGGGGCCGGGTCCGCAACCGGGCCCGTCGGATTCCGCCGGTCCGCCGCCGGCGGCCTGAACGCCTGAAATCTCCGCATCTGCGGCCCGGCCTCCCAAAGGCCGGGCCGTCTGCTATGTGAAGTCATGTCCGACCCAGTATCCCTGCAGCCAGTGTGATGAATCTCACCAACGCCTTCCTGCCCGGCCGTTCGAGCGACCCTGACAGCTTCCTGATCGCGCTGGGGCTGATTGCGCTCGCCGACGGCGTGCGCCTGTCCGTGATGGGGGCGTCTGCGAGCTTTTTCGGCTTCGGGATCATCATCGTGCTCAGCGCGGCGGTGTTCATCAACCGCTTCCGGGCGACCGGACGGCAGGGGCCGCTGATCATCTTGCCGCTGGGCGTGGCGCTGGCCGCAAAGACCCTGGCCGCCGCGATCGGCATTCTCGGCGGGTTGTTTCCGCTCGTCATCGCGTATGCGGAGGAGGAGGGCGTCGATCTCAACGATCCCCAGGCCGTCCAGCAGACGCAGACGCCGGAGTTCCAGGAAGGTTTTCGCGCCTACGCCGAGGCGCGGCCCGAAGCGCTGCTCGAGGCGGTCTCCGCGGGCGACTGGCCGTCACTGGTCGCTTGGTGGGGCGTGCTGCTGCTGTTTGGTTTCTGGGCGGCGAAGCCCAAGCGCATTTAGGCGGGCGGATCGGCCGGGCGGACGGGGCCGAACACCTCGATAAAGGCCTGCTTCAGCGCTTCGTCGGCGTCTTGCATCGTCGCAGGCAGGCCCAGATCGACAAGGCTCGTCACCCCGTAGCGGGGATCCGCGATCCCGCACGGGGTGATGCCCTGAAAGTGCGACAACTCCGGCTCGACGTTGAGCGCGATGCCGTGAAAGCTCACCCACCGGCGCACCCGCACGCCGATCGCGGCGATCTTGTCCTCGCGCTCCACGCCTCCTGGCTGCGTGCGGTCGACCCATACGCCCACCCGGCCCGGGCGCCGTTCCCCGTCGACATTGAAACGGGCGAGCGCTGAAATGATCCAGCTTTCCAGCTTGCACACGAAGCCGCGCACGTCGCGTCCGCGCCGCTTGAGATCGAGCATCACATAGGCGACCCGCTGTCCGGGGCCGTGATAGGTGAACTCGCCGCCGCGCCCTGTCTTGAAGACCGGAAAGCGATCCGGCTCGCGCAGGTCTTCCGGCTTCGCGCTCGTGCCTGCGGTGTAGAGCGGGGGATGCTCCAGGAGCCAGACAAGCTCGCCGGCCGCGCCTTCGTGAATGGCGGCGGCGCGCGCCTCCATCGCCGCAACGGCGTCGGGATAGGCGACCGGCGCGGCGGAGACCGCCCACCCGATTGGCGAAGGGACTGCGGAGGGCGTCATGGGAAACAGGCTCTTAACGGGTCGGAAACCGGCGAGGAACATCGTGAGGCGTGAACACAGCTTCAAGGGCGGCGCGCAGCCGCAATCGTACGCATGAGCCAGCTTGGCGCGGTCAATGTTGAAATTTCGGTGCTGCTGGGCCGTTCCCGGCTGCCCATCCACCAGTTTCTGCGGATGGGCCGCGGCGCGGTGATTCCGCTCGACGCCTCCGAGCATGACGAGGTGTGGATCCTCGCCAACAACCACCCCATCGCGCGCGGCGAGATCGTGATCCATGGCGACCGGGTCGCGGTGTCGATCACCGGGCCGGCGGACGTGCACGACTATTTCGCCGCCTGACGCGCTGCGGGCGCCGAAGGGGCTTCACACCGCGCCTTCGCCTTGGTAGTTACCCGCCTCCTTTTCGCGGTCGTGGCGGAACTGGTAGACGCGCAGCGTTGAGGTCGCTGTGGGGTAAAACCCGTGGAAGTTCGAGTCTTCTCGACCGCACCATCTTCAGAAAAACCCGGAGCCGCGCGGCTCCGGGTTTTTTCTTCTCCGCACGCGTCCGCCTCGATTTCACCGCGACTGCGCTTTAGGTTGATTGCGCCCGCTGCCGTAAGGTCCCCTCATGGCCGATCCTGCTGAATTGATTGAAGAGTCCGAACTCGATCGACCGGGCGGCCCCGACCCGGAGGACGGCCAGCGTCCGTCTCCGGGTTTCATTGCGCAGGTTGTCGGCGCGGTCGCGGACCGCGACGCGCCGCTTTTGCGCCGGCTGTTCGCCGATCTGCACCCCGCCGACATCGCCGACGTGCTCGAGCAGCTGAGCTGGGAGACCCAGGTCGCGCTCATGGAGCTCGCGCCGGATCTCGTCACCGGCGACGTGCTTGCCGAGCTTCAGTTCGACACCCGCGCCGACATTCTCGCCGAGCTTGATCCCGAGCAGGTCGCCGATGCGATCAAGGATCTCGACAGCGACGACATGACGATCGTCGTCGAGGAGCTCGATCCGGAAATGCGCGAGCAGGTGCTCGCCGCCGTGCCGGAGGAAGACCGGCAGATCCTCGAAAGCGCGCTTGCCTTCGAGGACGAGACCGCCGGCCGGCTCATGCAGCGCGAGTTCGTCGCCGCGCCGCTCTTCTGGACGGTCGGGCACGCCATCGATCACATGCGCGAGCAGGCCGAGGAATTGCCGGATCAGTTCTTCGAGCTGTTCATCGTGGACGAGGCGTTCCATCCGATCGGCGCAGCGCCGCTGGCGACGATCATGCGGTCCAGGCGATCCACGCCGCTCTCCGAGATCATGGAGCCGCCGCAAGCCGTCATCCGGCCGGAGATGGACCAGGAGGAGGCCGCGTATCTCTTCGAAAAATACCACCTGATATCGGCGCCGGTCATCGACGAGTCCGGCCGCCTGTCGGGCATGCTGACGATCGACGACATTGTCGACGTCATCCAGGAGGAGAACAAGGAGGACTTGCTCGCGCTCGCCGGCGTGTCGGAGAGCGGCGTGTCGGATACGGTCTATTCCAGCGTGCGCGCGCGCGCGCCCTGGCTGTTCGTCAACCTGCTCACCGCGGTTCTGGCCTCGGGCGTGATCGCGTTGTTCGAAGGCGCCATCGCCCAGCTTGTGGCGCTTGCCGTGCTGATGCCCATCGTCGCGTCTATGGGCGGCAACGCCGGCACCCAGTCGCTCGCCGTCGCCGTGCGCGCGATCGCCTCGCGTGATCTGACCGTCTCCAATGCAACCCGCGTTGTCTGGCGTGAGTTCGCGGCAGGCGCGGTCAACGGTCTGATCTTCGCTGCGGTGATGGGCGTCGTCGCTGCGCTCTGGTTTCAGAACTGGACGTTGGCCTGGGTCATCGCTGCGGCGATGATCATCAATCTGGCCGTGGCCGGGCTTGCGGGGATCCTCGTGCCGCTGGGCCTGAAACGCGTCGGGGCCGATCCGGCTGTCGCCTCCTCCGTTTTCGTCACGACGGTCACCGACGTGGTCGGCTTCTTCGTATTCCTGGGCCTGGGGGCCATGGTGCTGCTGTGACCGTGTTTCGAACGCGCTTCGCATGGATCCTGGGTTGCGCTGCGGGGCTTGCGGCCACAGCCACGCCGGCGCCGGCCCAGCCGTTCGGTGAGGGACCGAGTTCGGGCCTGACGCTGAGCGGTCCCTGGCGTCCCGGTCCGCGCCTGGAGGATCCGCGCGCCGGACTGGCTGCGGCTGCGCTTGACGGACGGGTCTATGCGGCGGGCGGCGCGGGCCTTGTGGATCCGCGGGACGACTTCGACGCGTTCGATCCGGATGCGGGCGTCTGGCGCGGATTGAAGCCTCTGCCGGTCGGGCTTGAGCGGTTCGGCATGGCCGCAGCGGCGGGCCGTCTTTGGGTCGCCGGCGGCTATTCCGCAGAGAGCGGGGCGGATCCGACCCGCGCGGTCTGGAGCTATGATCCCGCTGCCGACATCTGGCAGAGCGAGCCGGAACTTCCCGGTGCGAAAGCCGCCTTCACGCTGCTGGCTCATGCCGGCCGGCTTTATGCGATCGGCGGCGAGGACGGCGCGCCCGGCGTGTTTGTCTTCGATGTGCAAGCGGGTGAATGGTCTGCGGTCGATGCGCCGCCTGAGGTCGACCGGCGCGGCGCGGCCGCCGCCTCTGCCGGCGGACGGCTCTTTCTTGTGGGCGGCGTCCGCAGCGGTCAGGCCACCGCGCGCGTCGACGTCTTCGATCCCGAAACCGGGGAGTGGACGCGCGGCCCCGACCTGCCGGAAGCGCGCGCCGGCCACGCCGCGGTGGCGCACGGCGCAGCTGTGCATGTCTTCGGCGGCCGCAGCCCCGACCTGCGCCGCACGGTGGCGAGCCATTTCGTGCTCGACCCCGGTGCGCGGGAGTGGCGTGAAGGGCCGGCTTTGCCCGAACCGCGCACGGAGATGGCCGCAGCGGTTGTGGGAAGCCGCGTTGTTCTGGCCGGGGGCGGGGTGGGCGGCGGGTTCTTCGCCCCGTTCACAGCGGTCGATGATGTGACCATGCTGACGCTTGACGATAGTTGACGGCGAGGAGTTTGCATCGCCTTTCAAGAGAGACCCTGCAGCCGTGCCGGAACGGGACAGGCATGAAACCGCGCTTGAAATCATCCGCCGCTGCACGCGAGCTCATCAAGGCGCATGAGCCTTTCGTCGCGCGCGCGACCCGGCGCGGGCGCCGCTGGGTGGTTGGTTACGGGCATACGGCCTCGGCGCGTGAAGGCGTCACGCTCAAGCCGGAAGACGCTGAACTGCTTCTCCTTTACGACGTGCTGCAGGCGGAGCGCGCTATCGACGACGCGGTCGGCGAGGGCGTTTCCGGAACCATGCGCGATGCGCTGGTCTCGTTCGCCTGCTCGATCGGACCGCAGGCGTTTCGAAGCTCCGATGTCGCGCTTCACGCCCGCAACGCGCGCCATCGTCAGGCCGCCGCGGCCATCGAAACCTGGGTGCGCGCCGAAGAAGACGGCAGGCTGGTCGTTTCAGAGCGCCTGGTGCGGCGCCGCGCTGCTGAGAAGGCGCTTTATCTGCAAGGCGTAGCCGCCGCCTCGCCGGCGTCCGCGCCTCCCGCTCCGCTCGCTTCTCCCGCGCCGGAAACGGCCTCACAGCCCGAACCGGCGCCTGCGCCGGCTCCTGATCCGGCGGAGCCGGATGCGCCCGCCCCGGGTGCGCCGGCGAACGAACAGACGCTGGTTGAGCTCGACCTGATCTTTGAGACGCCGGAGCGTCCAGCGCCCGCCGCGCCGCCGAAATCGCTTCCGGCCGGGCCGGCTCCGGAACCGGTCGTCGAGCCTGCCGGAGCGGTCGACGAACCGTCGCCCGCAGCGGCGCCCGCCGCGCCTCTCGTCGAGGTCGATCTCGATGCGCCCGAACCGCATCCCGAGCCGTCGCCGGAGGCGGAGGTTGAACCGGACGCGGTCCCTGCCGACGCGCACGTGCCTGAAGACGCAGAGACTGCCCAGACTGAGAGCCCGGTCGTACTCGCTCCCGTAACCGAGCCCGCTCCGGAGCCCGAAGCGTTGCCGGAACCGGAGCTCGAGCCTCGCGACGCTGGCGAGGCGGACGACGCCGATCCGGCCGCGGACGCTGCGATGACCGCCGACGCGCTTTCCGAGCCGGCTGAAGAGCCAGAGCCGGAAACAGCGCCGGAGCCGGAAGCCGAGGCGCAGCCCCCGATCGGCGACGACGACCTGCAGCCGGCGCCTGTCGATACCTCCGCGCAGGATGAAGCGGTGCGCCGGGTTATGGCGCAGATGGCGGCGGCCATGGGCGAGGGCGCCCGCGCAGCGCCCGCCTCCAAGGCGGAGATCGAGACCGGCGCGGAGACCCAGACCGAAGCCGACGCTCAGCCCGCCGACGCTCCCGCGGAGGCGACAGAGGAGGTGGCTGCCCCTGCGGATGAAGAAACGTCGGACGCCGATACGGCGCCGGAGGCCCCGGATTCGCCGGAGCCGGCTCCCGCTCGTCCTGAAAACGGCGCGCCTGTTCAGCTGGGCTACAACTTTCTGAAGCCGGCCCGCGTGGCCGCGCGGCCGCTCAGCAGCGCGCCGGCGGCGATCGCCGGCAGCGCGCCGGCGCCTGCCGAGGCGCCGTCTGAACCGCAGCGCTCCGCCGGGGTTTCGGGCGAGGCGCAGGGTCCGGTCATTACGCCGGAGGAGGAGCGCAGCCACCCGCCTGTCCGCAAGGTGCCGAGCATCGCGCGGCGCACCCCGCCGCATCCCGCCGAAGGCCCCGCCGAGGCCGCGGGCGTTTCCGGCGAAGTCGGCGGCGTCGGCCGTCCGGAGGAGTTCGAGGCGGAAGATGCGGAAATCCACGCCAATGACGCGCTGGACCCGTTCCTGGTCGCCGGTGCGGAAGCCGAGCACGGCTTCAAGGCGGAAGAGGAAAAGCCGGTCGAGCGCACAGGCGGGGACTGGGTGTTCGGAGCTTATCTCGCTGTCGGCGTGGCGCTGGCGGGCGTTGGCGGCTGGGACCTGGCGAGCAATCTCGAGGTCTATCGCGAGGAAGGCTTCATCTATTTCGGCCCGCTCGCCTTCGCTGCCGGATTGGTGCTCTCCCTGGCTTCGCTGTGGTTCATCATCGGGCGGATGTTCTCCGGCGGAAACGGCGCGCAGCGCGGTTGAGCCCGTCCGCTCATCCGATTTGATCTTGCCTCGCGGCGTGGTATTTCGCGCGCCATGATCTCAAACCAGTATCCGACGCTCGACTTCCCCTTGGGCGACACCGCGGAGATGCTGCGCGACACCGTGCAGAGCTTCGCGTCCGACAAGATCGCGCCGCGCGCAGCCGACATCGACCGCACCGACGAGCCGCCTTACGACCTTTGGCCGCAAATGGGCGAGCTGGGGCTTCTGGGCTTGACCGTCGAGGAGGCGTATGGCGGCACCGGGCTCGGCTATCTCGAACATTGCATCGCGATGGAGGAGATCTCCCGGGCGAGCGCTTCGGTGGGCCTTTCCTACGGGGCGCATTCAAACCTCTGCGTCAACCAGATCCGGCTTAACGGGAATGACGACCAGCGCGGCTAATACCTGACGAAGCTGATCTGGCGCGAACATGTCGGCGCGCTCGCCA
>CAZLOV010000022.1:0-25764 GCA_964561235.1 uncultured Caulobacterales bacterium | reverse complement strand
ACAAGAAGATGGGCATCACCGCGCGCGGCGGCTGGGAGAGCGTCAAGCGGCACTTCCGGGAGATGGGCAAGGACATCCAGTCGGAGCCTTTCACTGTCATCGGCGTGGGCGACATGTCCGGCGACGTGTTCGGCAACGGCATGCTGCTGTCGAAGGAGATTCGCCTGATCGCCGCGTTTGATCATCGCGACATCTTCATCGACCCCGACCCGTCGGATCCCCACCGTCTCTGGGAGGAGCGCAAGCGCCTGTTCGAGCTCGGCCGGTCGAGCTGGCAGGACTATGACGTCAGCCTGATCTCCAAAGGCGGCGGCGTCTTCTCCCGCAGCGCGAAATCGATCGAGCTGACCGACGAAATCCGCGCCATGACCGGCTTGACGGGCAAGACGGCCGCGCCCTCCGAACTGATCTCAGCGCTCCTGAGAAGCGAAGCCGAGCTGCTCTGGTTCGGCGGGATCGGCACGTATGTGAAGGCCTCTTCCGAGCAGAATTACGAGGTCGGCGACAAGACCAATGATCCGCTGCGCGTGAACGCCGACGAGCTTCGGGTCAAGGTGATCGGGGAAGGCGCCAATCTCGGCGTCACCCAGGCCGCGCGCATCGAGTTCGGCCGTTGCGGCGGGCGCGTGAACGCCGACTTCGTGGACAATTCCGCCGGCGTCGACAGCTCCGACCACGAAGTGAACATCAAGATCCTGCTCAATCCGATGGTGCGCGATGGCGCGATGACGCTCTCCGACCGCAACGCCCTGCTGGAGCGGATGACCGATCAGGTCGCCTCCCACGTGCTGCAGCACAATTACGACCAGACGCTCGCGCTCACGCTGGCCCAGGAGCACGCCGTCGCGGATCTCGACGCGCACGAACGGATGATGGAGCGGCTCGAACGCGAAGGCCGCCTCGACCGGGCCGTGGAGGGCCTGCCTTCGGCGGAGGCGCTGCGCGCGTTGAAGGAGCAGGGTCTCGGCCTCACCCGGCCCGAGATCGCGGTTCTGATCAGCTACGCGAAGATCGCGCTGTTCGACGCGCTGGTCGCCTCCCCCGTGCCGGACGATCCGCATTTCGAGCAGACGCTGGTCGGCTATTTCCCCGAGCCGCTGGAGCGATACCGCGACGCCATGATGGGCCACCGGCTCAAGCGCGAAATCATCGCCACCCGGCTGGCCAACGACATGGTCAATCTGGGCGGGCCGACCTTCATCCACCGCGCCAAGGAGAGCACCTCAGCCGACGTGACCGCGATCGCGCGCGCCTTCGAGGCCGGGCGCTGCATCTTCCGCTTCTCCGACCTCACCGACCGCATCAACGCGCTCGACAACGTCGCGCCCGCGGAGGTGCAAAACGCCCTGCATGACGAGATCATCCGCCTGCTGCGCCGTCAGACCTACTGGCTTGCGCGCCGCGGGCTCGGCGACGGCGGCATCACCCAGGCGATCGCGGCCTACCAGCCCGGCGTGGACCGGTTGAAGCGCATCGTCGGCGACATCGTCTCGCGCCACGACGCCGAGGGCGCCGCCCAGCGCTACGAGCTCTATGTCGCCGGAGGCGCGCCGGAGGATCTCGCCCAGGACGTCGCGCAATTGCGTCCCCTGACCTCGTCGTCCGACGTGATCGATCTGGCGGAAAGCGCCAGCTGGCCGCTGGATGCGGCGGCCTGTCTCTACCACGCGGTCGGCGAGCGCTTCAGCTTCGACCAGCTGCGCGGTGCGGGCGGGCAGCTCTCCTCCTCGCTGCACTGGGACCGGCTGGCCATGCGCCGCCTCATCGAGGACCTCTACGCCAGCCAGCAGACGCTCGTCGGCGCCATGGTGCGCCACGCGGAAAACGCCGGCGGCAAGCTGCGAAGCGGCGTCGAAGCGCCCTCGCGCGACTGGGCCCGGTCTCTCGTCGCCGGCTGGGAGACCCAGCACGAAACCGCCGTTGCGCGCGTGGATGCAGCGCTCGACGAATTGACGGCGTCGGGCGGCTGGACGCTCTCCAAGGTGGCCATCGCCTCGACCGCGCTGCGCGAGACGGCGCTGGCGGCGGAAGCCGAATAGACGCCTAGAGCGCGTCGAGGGCGCGGGCGAGATCCGCCCAGAGGTCTTCGGGGTCTTCAAGACCCGCCGAGAGGCGCACCAGGCCGTCGGCGATCCCGGCGCGGCGCCGCGCGTCCGGCGTCATGGCCGCATGGGTCATCAGCGCCGGAATGGACACGAGGCTCTCCGCCGCGCCCAGCGACTGGGCGAGAATGAACAGCTCGAGCGAGGCGGCGAACCGCCGGGCGGTCTGCGCATCGCCGTCCAGTTCAATCGAGAGCAGCGGCCCGAACGCGTCCTGCTGGCGTCCGGCCACATCATGGCCGGGATGGCCGCTCAGGCCCGGATAATCAACATGGCGGACGCGGGGATGCACAGCGAGCCTTTGCGCCAGGAGGCCGGCGGCTTCGCTTTGGGCCCTGGCGCG
Organism: uncultured Caulobacterales bacterium; assembly: GCA_964561235.1. Classification (GTDB taxonomy): domain Bacteria; phylum Pseudomonadota; class Alphaproteobacteria; order Caulobacterales; family Maricaulaceae; genus JBCBSP01. The sequence continues at coordinate 23,319 of CAZLOV010000022.1, read as the reverse complement.
CAGCGGCAGCGTGCGCAGGCCCCGCAACGCCAGAAAGGCGTCGAAGGCGCCTGCGCCTGTCCCTTTCGCGTTGGCCCACCAGGCCAGCCGGTCGGCGATGGCGGCGTCGGCGGCGCTCACCGCTCCGCCGACCATGTCGGAATGGCCGTTGATCAGCTTGGTCGTCGACACCACGCAGAGATCGGCGCCCAGCGCGATCGGCCGCTGAAGTGCGGGCGTCAGCACGGTGTTGTCGACAACGGCGAGCGCGCCGGCGGCTTTCGCCAGCGCGCAGGCTTTCTCAAGGCCGGTGATCCGCAGGCGCGGATTGGACGGCGTCTCCAGCAGGACAAGCTCAGCTCCCGGAGCGAGCGCGGCCTCAAGAGCGCCGGGATCGGTGCAGTCGGCATAGCTCAGCGTGACGCGCCCCTGGCCGGCGCGCGCGTCCATCAGCCGGTGCGTGCCGCCATAGACGTCATGCGCGCACACGACGCGACCGCCCGGCGGAACCAGCTCCAGCACCAGATCGATCGCCGCCATGCCGGAGGCGGTCGCCACCGCGCCGGCGGCGCCGTCCAGATCGGCGATCGCCTCGGCGAGCAGGTTGCGCCCGGGATGATCGGTGCGGGCGTAATCGAAGGCGCCCTGAACCGCAGGGTCCTCACGGCGATAGGCGGCCGAGACGCTGATCGGGGCGACCACCCCGCCATGCCCCGGATCGCGGCCGACGCCTGCGCGCGCGGCCCGTGTGCGCAGGCTCTCGCTCACGGCGCGCCCCGCAGGAACGCGGAGACCGCCTCGATCTCCTTCAGGAACCCGTCATGACCGTACAGGCTGTCGATGAAGACGCACTGCGCGCCGGGAATGCGCGCCGCCGTCCGCGCGACGTCGCCCGCGGGCACGAGCTGGTCGGAGGTCACGCCCAGAAGGCGGCATGGCGCGGCGATGCGCTCGACGGGCACGTCGGCGTCCTGCAACGACCGCGAAAGGGCGATGAAGCGCGCCGGCGTCGTCGTCCGGGCGTAGCGCTCGCCGCAATGCCGGAGATAGGCCTCCACGCCGGCTGCGTCGCGCGCGGAGCCGCCGCCGTCGCGAAACCGAAGCGCCAGCTCTTCCGGGGTGCGGTAGGTCGTCATGGCGAGCCGCCGGGCAAGGGCGACCCCTTCGGCTCCGAAACCGGCCCGGTCGGCCAGATGCACGATGTCGCGCTGGATCGCGCGCCAGGCCTCCGCCATCGGATGCGGACGGGCGGAGGCGCACAGGACGTCAAGCCGTTCAACGCGCTCCGGGGCGATCGCCGCCATCTGCAGCGCGACCATGCCGCCATAGCTCGCCCCGGCAAGGCGGAACCGGTCAAGGCCTGCGGCGTCGGCGGCGGCGAGCATCGCGCGCGCCTGGTCATCCACGCTTGGATAGGGCTCACAGGCCTCGTCGAGAAAGTCCACGCTCAGCAATTGCTGCGTGAGCGGATCGAGGGCGCAGCCGTCCCCGGCGATCCCGGGCCACCAGCCGCACCCGGTCTCGTCGGCCAGCAGACGCCGGCCGGCGGAGATGCCGCCGAGAACCACGACCGCCTGCGCGTCGCGCGGACCGGCCAACCGGGCGCGCACGCTCAGCGCTTGGCCGCGGATGATCACGTGCGCGGCAATCTCGCGGGCAGCGCAACAGTCCGGTTCCGGTTCGCGAAAGAGAGAATGGGCGTTCATCATCGTCTCCCGGCGCGGGGAAGCGCGGGGGAGAAACGCCGGGCCCGAAAGGGCTTTGCTTGCGGCCCCATGCAGGTCCGCCTCCGACGCTTCGCTTTAGCCGCACTTGTTCCGCGCCCGCAAGCTGAAGCTCAAATCGGCGCAGATAACGACATAAAGATATCTTTATGGGCCGTCCAGACCCTTTTTCCGGCGGGCTCGGTGCCCGGCTGCAGAAGCAATATGATGTTATGCATTTTAAGTTAGGATGCCGTCGTGAAAGCGTTCGACGACACCATGATCGACGAGTTCGAAGACATCCGGCCTCCCAGCGAGGGCCGGCTGGTCATCCTTGCGATCGGGGCCTGCTTCGTCTTCTTCCTGATCTGGGCGTCGATGACGCGGCTTGACGAAGTCACCCGCGGCGACGGGCGGGTCATTCCGTCCACCTCGACCCAGTCCGTGCAGAGCCCCGACCCCGGCGTGGTGCGCGAGATTTTCGTGCGCGCCGGACAATCGGTCGAGCGCGGCGAGGTGCTTGTGCGCCTCGACGACACGCTCACAAGCGCCGATCTCGGCGAGCTGGAGGCGCAAAGCCGGGCGCTGCGCGCCAGGCGCGCGCGGCTCGCCGTCATCGAGCAGGCCGGAACGGCGGAGGATTTCGCCTGCCCGGAGGATGTGCGCGAGATCGACCCGGACATCTGCCGCACCCAGCTCGGCCAGCTGGAGGCCGACCTCGCCAACAGCGCCGACCAGGTCGCCATCGCCTTCGAACGCCTCGAACAGCGCCGCCGCGCGCTCGCGGAGGCGCAAACCCGCACGGTCACCTACACCGACGGTCTCGCGCTGGCGCGCGAACAGCTCGATCTGGTGCGGCCCATCGTGGAGGCCAACGTGCTTCCGCGCACCGAACTGCTCGAGGCCGAGCGCGCGGCCAATGAACAGCAAGGCCTGCTTCAAGCCGCCCGGGAAAGCGCCCAGGCCGCCGCGGCGGCGGTGCGCGAGGCCGAAGCCGAATTGCGGGAGATCCGCTCGGCGATCCGCCGCCAGGCGCTCACCGAGCTCAACGAGGTCAATCGCGAGATCGCCGTCATCCAGGAGACCCTGCGCGGGGCGGCCGACCGCGTCTCGCGAACGGAGATCCGCTCCCCCGTCACGGGCACGGTCAACGCCGTCGCCGTCACCACGCTCGGCTCCTACGTCAATCCGGGCGAGGAGATCCTGTCGGTGGTGCCGCGCGACGACCGGCTGCTCGTGGAGGCGCGCGTGCGGCCCTCCGACATCGCCTTCATCCGGCCGGGCCAGCCCGCCAACATCAAGATCACCGCCTATGATTTCTCCATCTATGGCGGGCTTGACGGCCAGGTGACGTTCGTGGCGTCCGACAGCGTCTACGACGCCGAGCGCGACGAGACCTACTTCATCGTCCGGCTGGAGACCGCCGAGAGCTATCTCGAACGCGGCGGCGAGCAGTTTGCGATATCGCCCGGCATGGTGACCCAGGTCGAGATCATCACCGGGCGCAAGTCGATCATGGATTATCTGCTCAAGCCGGTGACCCGCGCGTGGTCGCAGGCGCTTCGCGAGCGCTAGGGCGATGCCCGCGACAGGTCCCGCATCGACGCGGCTGCGCACGGTGACGCTGCGCGGAGGGCGGACCACGCTTCGCCTCGAGGAAGCCGCCTGGAGCGCCCTTGACCAGCTTTGCGCGCTGCGCGGGGAACCCCGGCGGACCTACCTGCAGGAGACCTTCGACGCCGCCGCGGCGGCGGGCGCGGACAATCGCGCCGCCTTCCTGCGCGCGCGGATCATGACCGAGCTCAGCCTGCGGCTTGCGCGTGCAGGCGACGAGGCGGATCGGCGCGAGCGCGGGGTCGCAGTCGCCGCGGTTCTGCGGGTGTGTCCCGCGCCGGCTTTCGTCATCGACAGCTCCGGCCGTCTGGACGCCTATAACGACGAGATGGCGGCCTATGCGCGCAAGGCGTTCCCGCGGCCGCTCAACGCCAACGACACTCTATCCATGCGCTTTGCGCGCCCGTTGCGTCTGATCGAAAGCGATGTCGACAGCGTTCCGGGCGCCCCGGTGACGGCGGCCTTCACGCTGACGCTCGGCCGTCAGGCCGCCACCGGCCGCGCACGGCTCATCCGGATCGACGAGCACGATCCGTCGCGGCGGCGCCTGCTCGGCTGCATCCAGCCCTGAACCGGCGGTCTCAGGCCTCTCCCGCCGGGCCGTCCCGCCGCGCGCGCACGGCGCGGGCGGTCTTCTTGCGCGGAGCGGCCGCCGTCTTGGCGGGCGTTTTCCCGGACGGCTTCGCGCGCGACCGGGCGGCGCGCGTTTTCACACCGGCTGCAGCTGCGGCTTCGCCGGCCGGTTCGGACTTGCCGGACCCATCCGGATCCGGACCCGCCGCCTTGCGCCCTTCAAGGGCTGCGATCACCTCCGCTCTCGGACCGTCCATCACGATCCGGCCCGCGTCGAGCACGATCAGGCGGTCGACGAGCTCCAGCATCGGAAACCGGTGCGTGGACAGGATGAGCGTCTGGTCCGGCGCGAGCGCTTCGCGCAGGCGTTCGCAGAGCTGCTGCTCGCTCCAGCGATCGAGATTGGCGGTCGGTTCATCAAGAATGAGCACGCGGAACGGATCGACGAAGGCGCGCGCCAAGGCCAGAAGCCGCTGCTGCCCGCTTGAGAGCCGGTCCCCGCGCTCCCCGACATCGCGGTCGAAGCCCGCTTCATCGCCGTCGACCAGATGGGACAGCCCGACGATCTCGACGGCGCGGCGCAGCGCCGCGTTCTCCGCCCCGGGGTCGGCCATGGCGAGATTGTCCCGCACGGTTCCGGAGAAGAGCGCCGCATCCGCGCCGACAAGGCGCACGGCCTTGCGCAGATCGGCGGCGGCGTACTGGCGCGCATCAAGACCGTCGAGCCTGTAAAGGCCGGCGTCCGGCGGATACAGCCCGGCGAGAACCCGGCACAGCGAGGTCTTGCCCGATCCCACCTTGCCGATGAGCCCGACGCGCTCGCCCGGCCGGATCGTCAGGTTGAGACCCGCCAGAACCGGCGGGCCGTCGGGGGCGAAACGGAAGCCCGCCTCTTCCAGACGGATCTCGCCGCGCTCAACGGGACGGCTCACCGTACGGCCGGCGCTGTCCTCGGGCTGGTCCATCAAGACGTCCAGCCCCTTGAGCGCGCTGAAGGCCTGGCGCGCCCGGCCGATCATCACCGCAAGACCGCCGACCGGCGCGAAGGCCCGGCCGGACAGCATGACCACCGCAATGACCGCGCCCAGCGAGAGATTGCCGGCGCTGAACAGATACGCCCCGCCGATGACGAGGCAGACCGTCATGAGCTGCTGAACGGCGGCGGCCGCGGCCATGCCGATCGATACGTGCCGGCGCAATTGCTCGTTCAGCCGCGCGCCGCTCTGCACGAGCAGCTTCCAGCGCCGCGTCAACGTGCGTTCGGCGCGCAGGCTCTTGACCGATTCCATCGCCGAGACGGTGTCGAAGAGCAGGCTGTGGCGCGCGGCTGCGTTGTCGCGCGTGCCCTGCGCGGCCTTTGCGCTCAGTCCCTGCAGCGCGAAGCCGAGCCCGCCGAGAAAGATCAGTCCCGCAACCGGCGCCAGCACGAGCGGCCCCGCGACCATGAAGATGACCGCAAGGAAGATCACCACGAAGAACAGGTCGACGATCGCAGATACGGTTGCCGAGGTGAAGAAGTCGCGCACCAGTTCGAAGGCGGTGAAGCGGCTGATATAGGCTCCGGTCATGTCCCCGCGGCCAAGCAGGGGCGTGGCGAGGATCTTTTCAAAGAGCGCGCCGGACACGCGATAGTCGACCCGCCGCCCGACCGCGTCGATCAGCCCGGCGCGCGCCAGACGCAAGACGGCCTCGAAGGCGATCGCCGCCAGAACGCCCGCGGCGAGCACCCAGAGCGTGGAGAAGGCCGCGTTGGGAAACACGCGGTCATAGACGTTCATGATGAACAGCGGTCCCGCCAGGGCGAGCACGTTCACCAAAAGGCTGGCCAGCGCCACATAGGCGAAGCTGCGGCGGTACTGGGCGATGACGCTCCAGAACCAGTGACCGTGCAGGGCGTCCTGAAGGCTGTACTCCCCGCCTGACGCCGTCTTGCCTTCCGAAACCTGGAAGCCGCGGCCGGTGACATCCGCCTTGAGGGCGTCGATGGCGACCGGCGTCGAACCGTCCGTCCCGCGGACCAGAACATCGCGCGCGCCCGTGCGCCGCGCGACGATCCAGCCGCCCGCGGCGAGCTCAAGAACCGCCCAACGTCCGGGCTTGAGCACCTCGCCGACCGGGCCTTCCACCGCCCGGCCTTCAAGACCGCTCGCCGCACACGCCCTGAGAAAACCGTCGGCGTCCCAGCCGCCGTCGCCCGCCGCGCGCACGGCGGCTTCGGCGTCGGCGAGCGGGGCGATCAACCGGGAGAGGCGGACATAGGCCGCCTGAAGCGGCAGGCCGGTCAGCGCCGGCCCGCCGTCGGCGGCCGGATCAACCCGGGAGCCGGTTGAGGACCCGGCGGAGCCATCCATCGGGGTCATCGAGCGAATCCGTCTCCTCATCGGCCGGAGCGTCCATCTGCGCGTCGGGACGCGCTTCCGCCGGCGACTGCAGCTCGAGCCCCTCGACGAGCGCGCCGGTCGACGCGACCAGACGATACTCGGAGAAGATTAATGCATGTTCAGTGGTGGCGAGCAGCTGTCTCACGCTGAGACGCGAATTCTGCGCGTCCAGAAGATCGAGAAGCGAACGCTGACCGGCGCTGAACTGGGAGGCGTAGCCTTCCACGACCTCGTCGGCGAACCGCGACTGGTCGCGCAGCTGGGCGATCAGCTCGCGCTCGCGCTCGACCCGCTCCCAGGAGACGCGGACTTCACGGTCGACATCGCGCTGGACCTGATGCAGGCGGTAGCGGCTTTCCTCGACCCGGCGGGACTGCTCGCGCACGTCGTTGCTGGTGCGCAGGCTGTCCCAGAGCGTCCAGCGCATGACGGCGCGAACCTGCGTGTCGGTGGTGTCGCCGGAAAACGCGTCGATATCCTCGCCAGTGCGCACCCGGCCCTCGAGCGACACGCGCGGCAGATAGCCGGACCGGGCGCTCTCACGCTCGCCCTCGGACGCGCTGACCTGCGCCTTGGCGATCAGGATCTGCGGATTGCCCTCGCGGGCGGCGTCGACCGCGTCGGCGAGATCGCCCGGCATCAGTGCGCTCATGCGCGGCACGTCGACATAGCTGGCGACCGGCGCGCCCACGAGGCGCTCGAGCGCATAGCCGGCTTCGGCGCGGTCACGCTGCGCCTCGACGAGACGGCGCTGGGCGGCGGCCAGCCGCTCGCGGGCCTGCTGCAGGTCGGTTGCGCTGACCGTCCGGCTCGCCACGCCGCGCTCAAGCCGCGCGACGACGCCCTCATGGAAGTCGATGTTTTCGCGCGCCAGCTCGACCAGGCGCTCCTGGAGACCGAGATTGACGTACTCACGGGCGATCTCGAGCGCGATGAACTCGGCGCGCTCGTCGACGCGCCAGCTGGCGCCGTCGAGCCGCGCGCGTTGCCGGCGCAGCTCGCCTGAGCGGCCGAGCCCGTCGAACAGCACCTGCTCGGCGAAGATCTGCGCTTCGACCGGCTCCAGCGTCTCGTCGCCCAGACCCGCCGCCTCGCGGGAGGGATTGTCGAGTTCGCGGAAACCCGCGGAGGCCTCGAACGTCACGGTCGGGCCATAGAGGCTGCGCGCCTGGTTGCGTTCAAATGCAACGGCCCGGCGGTTCTCGATCGCCTGCAGTATCTCCGGATTGGAGGTCAGGGCCTCCTCGACCGCGGAGCGGAGATCCATCGTCTCCTGTCCGGATGCGGAGCCGGCGGCGATAAACGCAGCGGCGGCGGCGAAGACGGTCAGCTTGAACATTTTTGTCCTCGGGGAATTTGTATCGCTGAACTCATTGCAACATGTACGCCATTCAGCCGTGAGAGCCGAGCAGAAGCGCGAGCACCTCGTCCTCGCCGCCGGTCTCGGAAAACCCTCCCGGGGTCATGCCCGCGCCGCCGGACGCCGGGGCTTCGCCGGGGCCGCCGCCGAGCAGGCCGGACAGGTCAACCTCCCCTTCCTCGACGAGATCGCCCAAGGAAAGCACGCCCTCGCCCGCCGGATGCGGATCGGAGGCGCCGCCGAGCAGGACCGGGCCCGCCGGACCGGACTGGCCGGACGCGCCCTGGCTGTCTTCGCCGCCCTCATCGCCGGTTTCACCGCCATCCGCGGAGCCTTCGCCGTCGCCGCCGCCCTGATCGCCGGTTTCACCGCCGTCCTCGGAGCCTTCGTCGCCGTCGCCGCCCTCATCGCCGGTTTCACCGCCGCTCTCGGAGCCTTCGTCGCCGTCGCCGCCCTCATCGCCGGTTTCACCGGCGACCTCGGAGCCTTCGTCGTCGCCGCTTTCTGAGTCATCACGAATGTCGACGTCGAAGGCCGCCTCGAACGGATCCCCGTCGGGATCGGCGATCCGCAAGGTGACGCCGGCAAGCGTCACCAGGGCGTCAACGCCCGCGACAGGGTGATCGACCGGCTGGAGGAGCGACACCTCGAAGCCATAGGTGATTGATTCGCCGTCAGCTTCCGCCGTCGCGGAGACCGCTTCGATCCCCAGAACGTCGATGCGCGGATTGCCGGCGTCGCCGTCGACGCCGATGAAGCCGACCAGCGCGCCGCCGACGAGTTCGAACGCGACCGGCTGGCCGTTCGCCGTGAGCTGGCCGTCGAGACCTGCGCTGAGCAGGCTGACCGCCGCAAGCGTGTCGGCGCCCGCCGGCGGCTCGCCGCCGAAATCGACGGTCACTTCGGCCAGGTCGGTCAGAAGCGCAGCCTCGGCGCCCCCGCGGAAACCGGCCTCGTCAACCGTGGCGTCTTCCCGGCCGCTGACTTCCGGATGATGGCGCGAGGCGCAAGCGAAGCCGCCCACGGTGATCGAGGACACGTAATAGTCGCTGGAATCGCCCGGACGAACTGACGGATCCGCGTACGGAAGGGCCGTGAACACCAGCGTGTCGAACCCGCCCGGCACGTCGATGCCGAAGGTCATCTTGTCGCTGGAGGTCGTGTCGATGGCGCCGGATGCGACCAGCTCGCCGTCGAGATAGGCCTCCCAGCGGCCTTCCTCGCCCGTACGCGCCTCGTTCGGGAACAGGTTGGAGATCGAGATCTCGGCCTCGGTCGCCACATAGTCCAGCTCGACGATGAGCTGCTCGGACGTGCCCGTTACGGGATCATGGCCGAGCTGGCTGGCGACGCCGCCCACGTTCCCTTCGACGCCGAACCCGCGATGGTTCATCGTAACGAACGCTTCGGACGCCTCCGTCAGGCTGCCGTCCGGGTTCACCATGCGCCCAAGGATCCGGTAGCCCTCGCCCGAGCCCCCCGGCGTAATCACGATCGGCTCGTCCGGGCACGGCGGAGGGGGAGGCGGCGGAGGCGGCGCGCCCAGATCCAGCGTCACCGTCGCAGTCGCGCTGTCGCCGTCCGCGTCGGTGTGCGTATAGGTAAAGGTTTTCAGGCCGAATTCACCGTCCGCCGCCTGATAGGTGAACGCGCCGTCGGAAGCGAAATCGAGCACGCCTTCCAGGTCCGACGCATCGGCCACGGAGAAGGAGCCCGGTTCATCCGCGCCGGTGTCGTCGTTCAGCGACACGTCGCCCGAAACCACGCCGCCTTCCCCGGCTGCGAACGCGTCGTCGTCGGCATCCGGGGTGTCGTCGCGGATATCGACGTCGAAGCGCACGACAAGCGCATCGCCGTCGGAGTCGGTGATCTCGACGCCGATATTCTCTAGCGACTCAAGATCCGCGCCGCTGCGGGAATGCGTCACCGGCGCGAGCAGTTCGGCTGTCAGCGTGTACTCCACCGCGCCGTCAGGGCCCGGCTCGCCGGCCTCGAGCGAGACGGTCAGGACGGTCTGACCGCCCGCGCGGCCGACCAGCACGCCGTCTTCAAGCGCAAACACGACCGGCTGGCCGTTGGAGGCGAGCTGACCGTCCAGTCCGTCGAGCAGGAACCCGGCCGACCCGGGCGCATCGCCGCCGAATTCCACGGTGAAGGTCGTCTGGCCGCTGTCATTGATAGCGGATTCAAACACATTGATGCCGCCCGGCGCGTCTCCCGACAGCTCGGGTTCGGAATCCGCAGGCAGGTCGATGGTCACCGTAGCCTGGGCCGCGTCGCCGTCGCCGTCGGTTGCGAGGTATTCGAACGTGACCTGGCCTTCTTCGCCCGCCGCGGGAGTGTAGGTGAACGTGCCGTCGTCATTGAAGACGAGCTCGCCTGCGCCTGTGAGCGATCCTTCCACCAGCGCATAGCCGGCTGACCCGTCCGCGCCGGCATCGTCATTGAGCGACACGTCGCCGGAAACCGGCTGGTCCTCCACGCCCTCGTAGGCGTCGTCCTGGGCGTCGGGAACATCGTCGCGAATGGTCACATCGACCGGAAACTCGGCCGCGTCGCCGTCATTGTCCGCCACGCTGACCGCAACGCCGTTGAGCGTAATCGCGTCCGCGCCTTCGCCGGGATGATCGACCGCACCGAGCAGCTGAACGGCGACAGTGTAGGTCACCTCACCGTCAGGGCCTTGCGCGCCGGCCTCGAGCGTCAGCCGCAGAACCGCCTCGCCGCCTGCACGCCCGACCAGAGCGCCGTCTTCAAGGCTGAATACGACCGGCTCGCCATTGGCGGTCAGCTGACCGTTCAGCGCATCAGCCGCGCCTGGCGCAAAGCCGGCGGCGGAGGGCGCATCCGCGCCGAAATCCACCGTAAAGCCGTTTGCGTCTTCGGACGGGATGCCCGCTTCATCGACCTCGACGCCGGCCCCGGCGCCGGAAACAAGCTCGGGTTCGGAATCCGCAGGCAGGTCGATGGTCACCGTAGCCTGGGCCGCGTCGCCGTCGCCGTCGGTTGCGAGGTATTCGAACGTGACCTGGCCTTCTTCGCCCGCCGCGGGAGTGTAGGTGAACGTGCCGTCGTCATTGAAGACGAGCTCGCCTGCGCCTGTGAGCGATCCTTCCACCAGCGCATAGCCGGCTGACCCGTCCGCGCCGGCATCGTCATTGAGCGACACGTCGCCGGAAACCGGCTGGTCCTCCACGCCCTCGTAGGCGTCGTCCTGGGCGTCGGGAACATCATCGTTGATCGAGAGGTCGAAGCTGGTCGAGCCTTCCTCGCCGATCGACAGGGTGACGCCGCTCAGCGTGATCTGCGTGTCGTCCGCGCCGGCGTGATCGATCGGACCGAGCAATTCAGCCGTCAGCGAATAGGTGAAGACGTCGCCCTCGCCCGCCTCGCCCGGCGAGAGCGAGATGCGGATCACCGCCTCGCCGCCCGCGCGGCCGACCAGCACGCCGTCCTCGACGGTGAACACCACGTTCTCGCCGCCGGAGGTGAGCTGCCCGTCAAGGCCTTGCGCGGTCAGAGCCGCCGCGGCGGTGTCCAGCGGCAGGTCAAACGCCACGCTGAAGGCGATTTCGAGGGTGTCCGGAATGCCGGCCTCATCCAGCGGGCCGAACCCCTCAAGACCGGATACGACCGGATCCCGCGGGGTGATCGAGAACTCCGCCGCGCCGACGACGCCGCCCTGGAGGCCGCCTACAAGCGCGGTGGGAGGCAGCAGATCGGTGACGCCGAACGGATCGCCGATCTCGCCCGGATCCTCCTCGAAGGATCCGCCCGAACTCGCCGGCGCGCCGGCCTCCGGCAGGATGAAGGTCAGCGGGAAGACGAGCCCGTCAATCTCGATGAAGCTGTAGCTGGCCGCGCCGCCTTCGATCACGATCGGTTCCGCGCCTGCGGGCTCGATGATGATGTCGTCGCCTTCAAGCCGGACGTCGGCAAGCCGCACGCCTTCGGGCGCGACAAACGTGTTGTCTGCGGAAGGTTCGGCCGGCTGGGCCTTTGCAGCGGCGGGCTTGGGTTCCGCAGCGGCGGCGGCGGAAGCCTCGCGCGTTTCCGGATCAGCGGCGGTGTCGGTGCGAACGTTAACGGCGTCGGTGGTCATCGGGCCCTGCCCACAGTTGGTACAATTAAAATTTGGTACCATGTGTTGCTGCAAAGGCTATGCCTACATGAGAAAAGGCATCTGTAAATATGTTTTTTCGCAGAAATTAAGCGTTTTTCGCCAGCTAGCCGGTGTGGCGGCATCTTTGAATATGCCTATCGATTAATCTTAGTGAAACATGAACGAAGCCGGTCGCTCAATTAACTATAAGGAGATTGTCTAAGTAACCGAAAGTTAAGCGCGTTTATTCGCATTTTCTTTCGGTCTCCAGCGACAGACTGCGCCTTCAAGACCCGTTCCAGAAGGAACGATCCTGAGGGGGCGCAGAATGAACCGCAGCGAGACGCGCGCACAGCCGGTCCTGAACATCCGCAACGCCCTGGCGGCGAGCGTGCTTACCGCCGCCGCCATCGGGGCCGCCTCGAACGCAGAGGCGCAGCTGCCCGGGCTCGCCGTCGTCGGCGCGCCGGTACACTTCGCCGCCGATGAACTCGAGACGGCCTCCATCCTCCGGCCCGTAAGCGCGCACGGCGCAGCCCCGCTTTATGATTTCTCCGCAGCCGAAGCCGGCGCCTTCGCGCCGGCGTTCTGGCGCGCAACGCTGGCTGAAGGCGTCGCCCGGTTCAGCGCCTGCGCGGAAGCCAAGGCGTGCGAGGAATTGCCGGCGCTCTGGATTGCTGAAGCGTCGGAGCCCGAAACGCTTGAGGCGCGCCTTGAGGCCGTCAACACGGCGGTCAACGCCTCGATCGTCTACGTATCCGACGGCGCGGGGCGGGATGCGTGGCTTTCGCCTGAAGCCGCCTCGCGCGCCCGGGGCGACTGCGAGGACTATGCCTTGGCGAAGTTCTGGGCGCTTTCGGCGGCCGGCGTTCCGGCCGACGCCATGCAGATCGTTCTCGTGCGCGACCATGTCGCGCGCGCCGATCACGCGTTTCTCGCCGTGACGACCACGCGCGGCGTCGTGCTGCTCGACAATCGCACCGACCGCCTGCTTGCGCCGGAAGACCTCGATGCGGTGGCGCCTGTGGCTGCGGTGTCGCTTGACGGCGTCTGGATGTACGCCCTGCCCTCGCCGGCGGCTTGAGGTCTGCCTGATAACATGACCTAATCCCTGAAGACGGCGCATGAAGCGCCGCTTCCATGGGGTGGTCAGGGTGAAGCGGTTCCGGGGCGATCTCGCCCGCGCGGGCGGCGTCTTGCTCGCCAGCGGCGCGCTGGCGGCGGCCTCTGTCGTTGCTTCTGAAGGCATGCGCGGGCGCGGCTGGCTGATCGACACGCCCGCAGGGCCCGTGCTCGCCGCCTTTCATACCGATCTCGACGATCCGCGCGAAAGCGGCCGCTTCGAGCAGGCCGCCCTCAGCGGCGTGCTGCAAGCCGGAGCCCCCGAGCTGTCGGGCCTGGCGCGGGCGGGCGGTCTTGCGCTTCTGGCGCGGCGTGAAAACGCGCCGGCGGACCGGGCCCAGGCGGCGGATTTCGCCGATGTCGCGCTCGCCGCCTGCCGCGGCGAGGCAGGCGCGTTCCGGAACGCGCAGGGCGACGCGCTCGCCGGACTGCGCATCGAGGCGGCGGGACCCGCCTATCGGTTCGAGATCGACGGCGCGGACGGCCGGCGCGTCCGGGAGGCCGACTTCAATCGCCTCACGGCCGTGGAGACGGAAGCCGGCGCGCTCGTGCTCCGTTTCGACGGCGGCGGCCGGATGGATGTCCCGTGCGCGGCGCCGGCGCGCGCGGCGGTGGCGCTGGAAGGCGATCTGGTCAGCCGCCGGCTGGAAGGTCTTGCGCGCGCCTCCATGCGTCCTGAGCGGCTCGCGCTGACCCCGCTGTCGAGATCGCCGGTCAGGCTCGCGCTTGAACTGGACGTGCGCCCGCGTTCAGGGCCTGGTGCGCGGCGGCGCTTGGCCGAAGCGCCGGCGGTCTTCGATACGGTCGCCCGGGAAGCCGACGGGGTCGCGCCGGCCCAATGGCGCCACGCGCTCGGCCTTGGCGCGCGCGCCTTCAGCGCCTGCCTTGAAAGCGCCTGCGCGCCCGAGGCGCAACTCTGGTCGGACTGGGCGGCTGAGCTTTCCGGCCTGCCCGTGCCGAGACGGCTTGAGCGCGCCAATGCGCTGGTCAACGGGGCGATGCTGTTCAGCGCCGATATCGGGCGGACGCGCCTGCCCGACAGCTGGATCACGCCCGCGGAGCTGTTTGCGGCGCGTGAAGGCGACTGCGAGGACTTCGCGCTGGCGAAATACTGGCTGCTTCGCGAGGCGGGCGTCCCGGCTGAGGATCTTTACTTGATGGTCGTGCGCGACCTCGCCGCGAATGTTCCCCACGCCTTTCTGGCCGTACGTGCGGACGGCGACCTGTTCATCCTGGACAGCCGCACCTCGGAGGTCTTGCGGCCGGAGGATCTCGACGCGATCCAGCCGGTCGTCACCGTCACCGAGCAGCGCAATTACGTGCACGGCTTCGCAGCGTCCGCGCTCTAGCCGGACCTATCGCCGGGCGAGATGCAGCCATTGCAGGTGGCGCTCATACTGGCGCACGACATCGCGGATCACCGCGTTCCTCGTATAGCCGTAGATGTCGTACTGCTGGCCGCCCTCGCTCAGCGCGACCTCCGCGCGCGCATACTCGGTCTCGAATTCCTCCCGGTCGTGATCGCCTTCCTCCGGAAAGGAGAAATGCGGGCCGTCATAGCGGCGGCGCTCCACGGCGTACAGAAAGTCGGGATCATCGCCATGGTGGACCTTCAGCTCCGCCCGGCCGCGGCGATGCTCCACCTCGATGGTCGCGCCGTGCTCGCCGATGGCTTCGCCCACCTCTCGCAAGGCCGGCACCACCGTCTGTTCGATCCAGTCGGCCACCCCCTTGCCGGTCGGCGTGGCGAACATCAGCCGCAGGCGCTCCTTCCACGGCACGCTCGCGCCGGAGACCGGCAGCTGAGGGGCGATGCGCGCGCCCTGGCTTCGGGCGGATTCCAGGTGCAGCGCTCTTAAGAGCCCGACCAGCGCAAGAATGATGACGACCGTGAAGGGCAGCGCCGCCGCCAGAGACGCCGACTGCAAGGCCGCCAGCCCGCCCGTGACCAGAAGGACGGCGGCGACGACGCCTTCGAGCACCGCCCAGAACACGCGCTGCCAGACCGGCGGTTCAAGCGCGCCGCCCGAAGTGATGGTGTCGATCACCAGCGAACCCGAATCCGAGGACGTCACGAAAAACGTCGTCACGAGCACGATGGCGAGGATCGAGGTGATCGCGGAAAACGGCAGGGTGTCGAGGAAGGCGAAGAGCGCCAGCGGCGGATCGTTCTGCGCGATGTCCAGAAGCGGCGCGGACGCGTCCGCCAGAACTTCGCGCAGGGCGGAGTTCCCGTACACGCTCATCCAGAAGAAGGTGAACACCGTCGGTCCGATGAGCACGCCGAAAATGAACTCGCGGATCGTGCGCCCCCTCGAGATGCGCGCGATAAACATCCCCACGAAGGGCGACCAGGAGATCCACCAGCCCCAGTAGAACAGCGTCCAGCCGGCCATCCAGCTGCCGTCGCCATAGGCGTCGTTCTTGAAGGTGACGTCTGCAAGCTGGTCGATGTAGCCGCCGACATTCTGCACGAAGGCGTCAAGCAGATAGATCGTCGGCCCCGCGATGAAGACGAACAGCAAGAGCCCGACCGCCAGGATCAGATTCCACTGGCTGAGAAGCTTGATGCCCTTGTCGAGCCCGGTGACGACGGAAATCGTGGCTGCGCCCGTAATCGCTGCGATCAGAACGACCTGCGTCGTCTCGTTCACCCCGATGCCGAACAGGTCGTTGAGGCCGGCGTTGATCTGGGACACGCCGAAACCAAGCGACGTCGCCACGCCGAACAGCGTGCCGATCACCGCGATCACGTCGACGGTATGCCCCAGCGGCCCGTTCACCCGGTCGCCGAAGAGCGGAAACAGGGCCGAACGGATCGTCAGCGGCAGGCCGTGACGAAAAGCGAAATAGGCCAGGCTCAGCCCCACCATGGCGTAGATCGCCCAAGCGTGGACGCCCCAGTGGAAGAAGCTGATGACCATGGCCTGCTCGACGCCTTCAACTCCGCCCTGGAACGGCTCGCCATAGGGCGGGTTGGCGTAGTGGGTCAGCGGCTCGGCCACGCCGAAGAACATCAGGCCGATGCCCATGCCGGCTGAGAACAGCATCGCGAACCAGGCCACAAAGCCGTATTCCGGCTCGCTGTCCTGCGGCCCGAGCTTGATGCGGCCCCATTCCGACAGGCCGATGACGATGCAGGCGAACAGGAACAGCGCGACTCCAAGCAGATAGAGCCAGCCCATGTTCTGGCTGAGCCATGTCGAGATGCTGCTGAAAACCGTCTCGGCGCGATCGTGCGACATCACCGCGAACCCCACCCCGGCGAAAACCAGGAGCGCGGAGGGGAAGAACACGGCGGGTTCGAGCTTTTTCATGAGAGCCTTCCGGGTGGCGATCAGGCGGCGGTTTCAGAGGCGGGCGCTCCGCGCCAGGTCTTGAGCGCCGGCCCCAGCGCGTCCCTGAGCGGACCGAGCCAGGGATCGAAGCGGGTCCACTGCTCGAGGCCGGACTTGAAGATGGGCTGGCGCACCTGCTCGGAGCTGGCGGTGCGCACCTCGCGTTGCGTCTGGTGGAAATCAAGGCAGGCCGACTCGAAGGGCAGCCCGCAATGGTCGAGGAGCCGGCGGACCTGGGTTTCGAGATCGTCCACGACGTCTTCGTAGATCACGCGCAGGACGGCTCCGGGCAGCACCCGGTCCCAGTGGTCCATGAGATCGACATAGCCGCGGTAGTACCGGCCGACCTCTTCCAGGCCGTAGGTGAATTCCTGACCTTCCGCGAAGAGCTGCTTGAAGCCGGAGAAGCAGCACGCCATCGGATGACGCCGCGCATCAATGATCTTTGCGTTCGGCAGGATCAGCTTGATCAGGCCGACATGGCGGAAATTGTTCGGCATCTTGTCGGTGAAGAAGGGCGCGCCCTTGCGATGGACGCGCGTCTCTTCGAGATAGCGCTCTCCGAGCCGGCGCAGGTCTTGCGCGGGCATCTCCCCCAGCACGCGCGGATAGCGCGTGCGGTCGGCGAGCTTGTCGCGCCCGCGCAGCTCGTGGACGTAGGAGAGGATGTTGGGCAGTTCGAGCGTGCCGTCGACCTGGCTGTGCGAGGCGAGGATCTGTTCAAGGAGCGTCGAGCCCGCCCGCGGCAGGCCGACGATGAAGATCGGATCGGGCGCGGGGCAACCCTGTCCGGCGCGTTCCGCAAAGAGCGCCGGCGTGCAGAAGGTCTTCTGCGCGTCGAACTCCTCCTGCATCTGCGCGGCCGTGTAGCGCGTCTCGATCTTTTTCAGGGCGTTGCCGCGTTCGTAATAGGAAAAGCTCGCCTCGTACTCGCCGCGGTCCTCGTGCGCCTTGCCGAGCGCGAAACACAGATTGACGCGCTGGGCCGCAGGCAGGTCGGCGGAGGCCTCCGCGGAACGCATGCCCGCCATTTCTTCCTCGGTGAAGACATAGGTCTTGAGGTTGGCGAGCGCGTAGAACGCGTCGCCATGATCGGGCTTCGAGCGATAGGCCGCGCGGTAACTCTCCACCGCCTCGTCATGCCGCCCGAAGGTCTTGAGCGCATGACCGCGCGAAGTCAGCGTCGCGGGGTCGCCGGGCAGACGCTCGAGCACCCGGTCGAAAAGCTCGAGCGCGCCTTCATAGTCGCCCGTCTGCATGCGCTCGATGGCGTAATGCGACTGGAAGACCGGGCTGTCGGGGTCGCGCTCGTAAAGCGCGCGCGCCTGCGCCAGCGCGGCTTCGAATTTCTGGCGCTTTCGAAGGACCTGGATGTAGTCCAGCCGCAGCTGAATGACGTCGGGCTCGAAGCCGATGGCGCTTTTCAGGAGCAGTTCGGCGTCGTCGAGAACGCCGAAACGCACGCCGATCTCGGCAAGCAGGCGCATTCCCTCAACGTCCCTGGGATGCTTGCGAAGATAGGCCCGGCAAAGGTCTTCAGCCTTGTGAAGCCGGCCTTCGGCGAGGTGATCGGTCACCGCAAGCAGCGCCTTTGGGAGGCCGGCGAGCCGGTCGGCCTGCGCACGCGCCTGCCGGGCGTTCAGGCGTTGGCCGTCCGCTTCAAGCAGTTCGGCTTGCGCGCGCCAGCTTGCAATGAGGGCGGGATTGGCCTGCACCGCCCGCGTGTAGGCGGCGAGGGCGCCGCGGGCGTCGCCCTGTTCGCGGCGCAAATGACCTTCTTCCTGCCAGCCCCGGCCGAAATCCGGTTTGGATTCGCGAAGCGCGGAGAGGCGGGCGGCGGCCTCGTCATGGCGTTTGAGATAACGCAGGCACACCGCGGCGAGGTAGAGCGAGTCAATGTCGCCGGGGCGTTCGGCAAGGCGCGCCTCAAGCGCGGCCAGCGCATCGCCGAATCGTCCCTGCTGCATGAGCGACTGTGCGGATCGCATCGTCGTCTCGCGCTCGTCGGCGGACTCGTCCAACACACCCCTCCCGATCGGAAGCGAAGAAAGCGTCCCCTGCATCAGGGGACGCTTTCAACACGAAGGAGCCTACGGGATCACACGCGTGATCCCAACCCGGCTCAGTACTGGACGCCGAACCGCACGCCGATGGTGCGCGGGCGGATCACCGTCACGCGTTCGCGGTCGAAGACGAAATTGTTCGTCACTTCGCCGCGCGTGTCGGTGAGGTTTTCGCCATAGAGCTCCACCCGCCATTGCTCGCCACGCAGACCGGTGGAGAGCGCAAGCGAGGTGAAGCCGTCGACGTCGGCTGCGTTGATCTCGATGATGTCGCTGCGGCTGTCGGTGGTGATGTTCACCTGACCCTGCACGTGCGCGGTGTAGCCGTTATAGGCGGCCCACTCGTAACGCGCGCGCAGATTGCCCTGGAAGTTGGGGGCGAACGCCAGCTCCGAGCCTTCCACCACATCGTCCGTCGGCGTCAGCACCTCGGTGATCTCCGTGTCCAGAACGGAGAACGCGCCGGCCAGGGTGAGCCCCGGGATTTCCGCGGGCTGCCAGGTCACGTCGCCTTCGACGCCCATGACCTCGGCGTTCGCCGCGTTGTCGGAGAAGAACAGATTGGTGATCGACGGGTCGAAGATCGTCGTCTGGAGGTTTTCGATCTCGACGAAGAAGGCGTTGCCGTTGAACCGCAGATCGCCGTTGAGCAGCAGGGTCTTCCAGCCGATCTCGTAGTTGTTGACGTCATCGGTGTCGAGCGCGAAGGGAACGGTGAAGCCGTTCGGTCCGGCCGCGCCGCCGGGACGGTTGAGCAGGCCCGGACGGAAGCCTTCCGAATAGGTGGCGTAGAACAGAAGATCCGCCGTCGGCGTCCACTCGAGCGTGCCCTTGAAGATCACGCCGTCGGTCGCCGCGCTGTCAGGCGCGCCGAACGGATTGTCCGGGGCGAACTGGGCGGAGATGTTCGTGCCGCCGAGCTGCGCGTCGCTCGCCTGGCTCGGATCGAGGCCGGCGTTGGGGCCGAAGATCGCCGAACGCAGATTGAAGAACGACGAGTTCGCCGAGCCCTCGAGGTCGACCTCGATGTCGTACCAGCGCGCGCCGAACTTCACGGCCAGCGTGTTCGGGACGAGCTCATAGGTGGCCTCGCCGAAGACGCCGAGCTGTTTGTCGGTGCGGCGCACGTCATTGCGGAAGATGCCGCCCGGCGGCATTGGCCCCGGCGCCGAGAAGAAGCCGGTGGTCTCGTTGCCCGGCGTTCCAGGGGTCGCCTCGGAATCGGTCAGGTTGAAGTTCGGCACGAAGCCGCGCGTGACCCCGTCTGCGCCAAGCACGTTGAGCGAGCCGAAATACAGGAAGTCGTTTCGCTCGATGAGCTCGAGATCGCTGTAAAACACGCCGGCGGTGGCGCGCAGACGGTGCTCGGCGGGCGTGTTGAAGCGGAATTCCTGCGTGAAGACTTCCGTTTCCGTGATCGAATCTACCTGAAGATTGGGCGGCTGGCACGTGCCGGTCGGCGCGCTGTTGCCCGTGTAGGACGGATAAACCACCGCCGTGTCGCAGATGTAATAGGGCAGGTACTGACCCACGAAGAGGTAGTCGGAGTAATCGACCTGCTGATCCGTCGTGCGGTCGGTGAAGGCGCCCGTATAGACCAGCTCAAGCGGGCCGGCCTGTCCGGTGACGGTCCAGGCGACGTTATCGAATTCGTCCGCGATCTCGTCTTCTTCGAACCGCTGGATCGCCAGCTCTTCGTCGAGTTCCGGATCGAAGAAGAACACCCCTTCGGAATCGAGTTGCTGGTGGGCGTAGGCGAAGTCGACGGTCCAGTCGGCGTTGACGTCGTAACGCGCGCTCAGGCGGAAGCCGGAATAGGTGGTGTCGTTGAAGTCTTCCTCGACGAGACCCGAATTGTTCGCGTCCAGGAACGTCACCCCCGACAGGTCGGCGCCGGCCTGGAAACCTTCGCGGACCGGGGAGACCGGCACGCCGTTGTCCCGCACCACGCCCGCCGGACGGAACCGCGCGCTCTCGCGGGCGTTGCGCGTCCCGCGGACATTGTCGATGTAGCCGCCCTGATTGTCGTTGTAGACCACGCCGCGCACGGCGAGGCGGTCCGTGACCGGCAGGTTGATGATGAAGTTCGCCTGGGTGCTGCTCTCGCCGTTCTCCGTGAACGAGAAGCCCGCATTGGCGAAGGCCTGGAACTCGCCCATCACCGGCTTGTTGGTGATCAGACGCACGGTGCCGGCTTGCGAGGAAGCGCCGAACAACGTGCCCTGCGGGCCGGGGAGGACCTCCACGCGCTCCAGGTCGACGGCGTAGACGTCAAGATTACGCCCGGGCTGCGCAAGCGGCTGCTCGTCCAGATAGAACGCAACGTTCGGCGCAAGACCCGCCACGCCTGCAACAGTCAGGTTCGGCGTCGTCGACGCCACGCCGCGAATGTAGATCGTGTTCTGGCCCGGTCCCGAGCCGCCGGCGGTCACGCCGGGCAGCTGGAGCAGGTAGTCGTCGAAATTGTCGACGCGCAGCTCTTCCAGGTCGCCGCCGTCAAGCGCGCTGACCGCAACCGGGATCGATTGGGCGCTTTCTTCGCGCTTGGTGGCGGTGACCTGAATGACCTCGACCTGGGCCGCCGCCGCCGTGGCGGACGCGGCGAACGCGCCCGCGGTGAGCAGGGTGGACGTCAAGAGTTTGGATTTTGTCATATGCCTCGCCTCTAGTTGCTTGATCCGCCCAAATAGACAAAGGAGCGGTTGCTGACCACATTCAATGTGAAAAATCAGGATTGATCTGGTTACCGAAGCAGCGCGCAGGGCCGCTTCGGACTCATGCATCTTTCTTATTTTTCAGCGCATATTCAGACGGCGTGACCATAAGGCAACGCACACTGGCGATTATCTGCCACGACACATATCTCGCGCCTGAGGGGTGAAATTTTTGTCTTTCGCGTCAGGCTCGAAATAGCGCTTGCCGGGTCTGCACAGCGGCGCTACCGAGTTTGATCGCTGATCTCCCGCGCAGCCGCCGAATGACCGAGACGGAACAGATCCTCGTCGCCTTGCGGCGCATCTCCCGAGCCATCGACCTTCAGTTGAAGCAGCTCTCCAAGCAGTGCGGCCTCACAGCGCCTCAGCTCATCATCCTGCGCGCGCTTGATCGCGGCGGCGCGATGCCCGCCAGCGCGCTCGCGCGGACCGTCTCGCTAAGCCAGGCCACGGTGACGTCCATTCTCGACCGGCTCGAACGCGCAGGCCTCGCCCAGCGCATCCGGTCAACGGTCGACAAGCGCGTGGTGAGCGTCACCCTGACGCCCGAGGGACGCACAGCGGTGAACCGGACGCCCAGCCTTCTCAGCCCGGCCTTCACGGATGAATTCGCAAAGCTGGAAGGCTGGGAGCGCACCATGCTGGTGTCGGCGCTCGAGCGCATCGCAGCGCTCATGGACGCCGAGCACCTCAACGCATGGCCCGTATTGGCCTCAGGCGAGCTGCCCGGCCCTGACGCCGAACCCGAAGCCGGGCCCGCGCCGGCCTAGGCTGCTTCAGCCACAGCCTCCATGGCCTTGACGAACGTCGCCGCCGCCTCGGCGCGCGCATCCTCTCCTGCAGCCGCGAACAGCTGGCCGCGCAGGGCGACGGCGGCGTCTGCGTCAACGGGATCCACGCCGATCGCGTCTGCAACGAAGGGTATGGCTTCGCCGAACGCCACCACGGGCTTGCCGGACGCAGCAAGCGCCTGGACGAGGTGTTTCGCGCCGGCATGTTCGCCCAGCCTCGCGACGTGTTCGCGGCCGCCGGGGACGATCAGGCCGTCAAGACTGGCGGGATCGGCGTCGATCGGCGCGCAGTCGACCACGAAGTTCATCTCTTCGTTCGACGGCGAGCGGCCGCCGACAAGCAGCTTGGCGGGGCTGATCACGCTGCTCCGGTAGCCTGCGACCTCGGCGGCGTGCGTGGCGGCGTGAAGATCAGCGACGGCGAAATTGGGCGCGGCGAGCGCGCCGACGACCCCGGAGTCGCCGATCTGGTCGAGGTCAAGGCGGTCGCGGCGATGTCGTCGATTAGGGTTGCGCATGAAAACTCCTCGGGCGGAACGCCGCCCTGAAAATTTCTGTCAAATTTCGGATCGCTCACGAGGGTAGGGTCAGGAATGACATTGTCAACATGTGCAAATCCTGATGCGCCCCAGGCGCGTCCTCCGCGGCTTTGCGCCGGAACATGTCACAATTCTGCGGCGTTTTGATTTTTGCAAATGCGCAGACACACGTTAAGTACATGCGTGACACTTCCATTCACAGACATTGCGAGGCAGGCATGTGCGGAATTGCGGGCGAGATCCGCTTCGACGGCGCTCAACCTGATCTGGGACGGCTTCAAACACTGGGCGACAGCTTCCGGCGCCGCGGGCCGGACGGGTCGGGCCTGCACGCCGGCGGGGCGTCGGCGTTCGTCCACCGCCGACTGAAGATCATCGATCTGAGCGACAAGGCGGCCCAGCCCATGGTCGACAGCGAGCTTGGCCTGTCGATCGTGTTCAACGGCTGCATCTACAATCACAAGGAGCTGCGCGCCGAACTGGAAGGCTTCGGATACCGGTTTTTCTCCACCGGCGACACCGAAGTGCTGCTGAAGGCCTATCACCGCTGGGGGGAGGACTTCGTCCAGCGGCTCAACGGCATGTTCGCTTTCGCGATCGCCGAGCGCGACAGCGGCCGCCTGCTTCTCGGCCGCGACCGGCTGGGCATCAAGCCGCTCTATTTCAGCGCGGGAGACGGCTTCTTCCGCTTCGCCTCAAGCCTGCCCGGCCTTCTGGCCTATGACGACATCGACCGGTCGCTCGACCCGGCGGCGCTGAATTTCTACTTCTCGTTCCATGCGGTGACGCCGCCTCCGCTGACGTTGATCAAGGGCGTGCGAAAGCTGCCGCCCGCGACGCTTCTGCGCATCGAGCCGGACGGCGCGCGCCGCGAGCATCGCTACTGGGAGGCCGCCTTCGATCCGCGCCCGGAAGACCAGGGGCTCACCGCCGCCGACTGGAAGGCCCGCATCGCGGATGCGCTGCGGCTGGCCGTGAAGCGGCGCCTCGTGGCGGACGTTCCGGTGGGCGTGCTGCTCTCCGGCGGGCTGGACAGCTCG
>CAZLOV010000021.1:9324-25775 GCA_964561235.1 uncultured Caulobacterales bacterium | reverse complement strand
CTGCACCGGCATCACCGTGGCCGGCTCGGTGAAACCGGCGAAACCAAGCGTGGGCGGATCGGCGATGAAGGCGACCATGCCGATCATGAGAAGCGGCGCGGTTTCGCCCAGCGCCTGGGCGAGCCCGATGATCGACCCGGTCAGGATGCCGGGCGCCGCCAGCGGAAGCACGTGATGAAACACGGCCTGGGATTTCGACGCCCCGACGCCCAGCGCCGCCTCGCGGATCGAGGGCGGCACCGCGCGCAGGCTCGCGCGCGATGCGATGATCACGGTGGGCAGGGTCATGAGCGCCAGCACCATCCCGCCTACGAGCGGCGCAGACCGCGGAAGCCCGCCGAAATTGATGAACACGGCCAGGCCCAGGAGGCCGAACACGATGGAAGGCACGGCGGCGAGATTGTTGATGTTGACCTCGATGAGATCCGTCCACCGGTTCTTCGGCGCGAACTCCTCAAGATAGATCGCCGCCCCGACCCCGATCGGCACCGCCAGCAGCATGGTCACGATCATGGTGAGCACCGAGCCGATCACCGCGCCCAGCACGCCGGCAAGTTCCGGCTCGCGGCTGTCGGCGTTGGTGAACAGCCAGGTGTTGAATCGCTCGGATACAAGCCCGCGCTCTTCCAGCGCCCGCGTCCAGATGATCTGGCGGTCGGTGATCCGCCGCCCGGCGGCGGGCGTTTCAAGCGTCCAGAGCCGCCAGGAGGACGCCGCCCCGCTGGTGTCGACGGCGGTGACCTCCACGCCGCGCGCAGTGCGCCCCTCCGGCCCGAGCGCGTCGAGCAGAACCGCGCCGCCGCCGATCAGGATGACCCGGCTCGCCTCGCGGCTGGTCAGGTCGAGCGCGGCGTCAGGGTCAAGCTCCGCATCGAGCAGCGCCAGGCGCGCAGCCGCCCGCTCGACATCGGCCTCCGCGATCGCGCGCGCATTCGGAGCGGCCGCCGCCGCAACCCGCGCCTCGGCGCGTTCAAGCTCCGCAGCGACGTCGGCGCGAATGCGCTCGCGCGCCTCGCGCACCTCCGCGACCAGCATCGCAAATACAGGCTCCTGCGAGGACAGTTCGACCTCTCCGCCCTGCATTGTCACCGTCAGCCGTCCCGGCCCGTCGGTGAAGCGTTCCTCGGTGGTGGCGCCCTTGAGATAAAGATCCGCATCGTCGCTGATCGGCATCTCGTAGGTCAGCGTCGAGCCCACCAGATCCGGGTTTTCGACCACCTGCTCGAGCACGCCGGCAGCGTTGATCGCGGTGAACAAGCCGAACAGCTCGCGCAGCGCGGAGCGCTCGCTCACCTCCGGGAACTGCTCCTGCAGCGAAAGCTGCATCATGCGGTTATAGCTGCCGCGGCGCAGGCTCTCCTCGCTGCCGTCGCCGCGCGGATCGGCGAGGGCCTCGTCGATCTCCACCTCGAGCGTGAGCGTGTGGGCGGTAAACGCGGTTACGGCCTGGAAGCCGATCGAGACCAACAGGACCACAAGGAAGGAGACGGCGAGCGCGATCGCGCCGATGCCGAACGCCTGGAAGCGAACCTCGGCCCGTCGGCGCGCCTTGAGGCGGCTCTCGATCTTCTTCCGCACTTCGGCGGAGCGGGCGTCACTCATACTTTTCCCGGTATCTCTGCACGACGCGGAGCGCGATGACGTTAAGCACGAGGGTCAGGGCGAACAGCACCAGGCCCAGCGCGAACGCGGAAAGCGTCTTGGGGCTGTCGAACTCCTGGTCGCCAGTGAGCAGCATGACGATCTGAACGGTGATCGTGGTCACGCTCTCCAGCGGATTGGCGGTCAGGTTGGCGCCCTGGCCGGCGGCCATGACGACGATCATGGTTTCCCCGATCGCCCGGCTGACCGCGAGCAGAAGCGCCCCGACAATGCCGGGCAGCGCCGCCGGCAGCACCACCTGGCGGACCGTCTCGGAGGTCGTGGCGCCCATGGCGTAGGAGCCGTCGCGCAGCGATTGCGGCACCGCGTTGATGACGTCGTCCGAGAGCGAGGAGACGAAAGGAATGATCATGACCCCCATGACCAGGCCCGCCGACAACGCGCTTTGGGTCACGGCGTCCTCGTATCCCAGCGCAAGCGCGACATCGCGCAGGAACGGACCGACCACGAGCAGGGCGAAGAAGCCGTAAACCACGGTCGGCACGCCCGCGAGGATCTCCAGCGCAGGCTTGGCGAAGGCGCGAACGCGCGGGCTGGCGTATTCCGACAGGTAGATAGCGGAAAACAATCCGATGGGAGCGGCCACGCACATCGCGATGAGCATGATCAGGGCGGTGCCTGCGAAGAGCGGCACCGCGCCGAACGCGCCGGACTGGCCGATCTGGTCGGCGCGGATGGCGACCTGCGGACTCCATTGCAGTCCGAACAGGAATTCGAAGATGCGCCAGTCAATCGACCCGAAGAAGCGGATGCTCTCAAACAGCAGCGACAGCACGATGCCCAGCGTCGTCAGAACCGCCACGGCGGAGGCGACGAACAGCACGCCGGCGACGGCGGTCTCCACGCGGTTGCGTGCGCGCAGCGAGGGGCGCACCCGGCTTCGCGTCCAGGTCAACGCGCCCACGGCGAGCGCCAGGCAAAGCCCGGCGGCCGCCCATTTCAGGAACCGCTCATAGGGCGCCATGGCCGCCGCAAGGCCGCGCCGTCCGGGCGTCTCCGTGCTCGGCAGTCCGCCGAAGGCCATGGCGCGGGCATCCGACAGCAAGAGCTCACGCCGCTCCGGCGGGAGAAGGTGATGCTCCAGCCCGGCGAGCGCCGCCTCGCTGGCGCCGGAGGCCTGCGCGCCTTCGTAGACCTGCGCGGCGATGTCGGCTTCGCGCGCACGCAGCGTGCTCTGGATCCCGTTGCGCATGCCGAGAAGCTCCGCGCGCCGCGAGCGCCAGCGCTCCAGCGCGGCGTTGTCGCCCTGCTCGCCGGCGGACTGCGCGGCGCGGAGGATCTCGTTTTCAGCCGCGGTCAGTTCGACATCGAGCTGCAGAAGCTCCTCGGTCGCTTCGGCGTAGGCTTCGTCGCGCGCCAGACGGCGCTCGTAGTCCGCCACCAGCGGCGCGCCCGCCTGCTCGATGCGCGAGAGCGCGAGCCCGTCGACCGCGGCGGCGCCGAACACCCCGTAGGCGATGAGCACGAACGCCGCCGGCGCGCCGGTCCAGAGCGCGACATAATATCCGAAATAGTTCGGCAGCGAGTGCAGGCGCTCGCCGGTGCGCGCCGCGGTTGCGTTCGCACGGGCGCGGCCGGCGACGAACGCCAGCGCGGTCAGCACCAGAAGCGCCAACGCCGTGAAAAGCGAAACCTGCATGCCCTCAACCCGCAGCCCTGTAAGCCGCTCTCGTTTCTTCGCGCGGCGCGTCACGCGCCCCCGCCATACGTCCCATGCTCGCGGCGGCGCACATTGCGACGGAGCGGTCACCAACCGATGACTATTTTACGACAGTTCCATGACACGCGCGGTCCGGCTATTCCGCCGCCGACTGGTTCTCGTCCGCCGGAGCCGCAGCAACCGGAAAGAAAACGGAAAAGACGGAGCCGCGCCCGACGGCGCTTTCAACCGTGAAGCCGCCGCGATGGCGTGAAACGATGTGCTTGACGATGGCGAGGCCGAGCCCGGTGCCCGAGGCCGGCCCGCTCTTCTGGCCGTCCACGCGGTAGAAGCGCTCCGACAGGCGCGGCAGGTAACGCCGGTCGATGCCCTGGCCGCTGTCGCGAACGCGCACCACGCCATACCGCGCGCGCGCATCCAGCGCCGGCGCGCTGATCGTCAGGCGGCCGCTCTCCTCGGCGATGCGCTCGCGCGCATGCTCGGACGCGTCGCGAGACAGACCGCCGTGGACGCAAAGGCTGACCTGGCCGCCTTCGCCGGAATACTTCACGCCGTTCTGCACGAGGTTTTCGATGACCTGGTAGATCTGGTCGCGGTCGCCGGTGATCCAGACAGGCTCCGGCGCAGGCTGGTGGGTCAGCTTGATGCTGCGGGCTTCCGCCACCGGCTGCAGCGCGCTGACGACGTCATGGGCGACGGCGTTGAGCTCGACCTCTCCGGAAGGCGGCACATGCTCGTTCATCTCCACCCGCGAGAGCGAGAGCAGATCGTCGATCAGCCGGCGCATGCGCTCGGTCTGCACCCGCATGATCTCGAGGAAGCGGTCGCGCGCCTCGTCGTCATCGCGCGCAGGCCCGGTAAGGGTGTCGATGAAGCCTGACAGAGAAGCCAGCGGGGTGCGCAGCTCATGGCTCGCGTTAGCGAGAAAGTCTGCGCGCATGCGCTCCGCCCGCTTCGCCGCCGTCTCGTCATAAAGCACCACCATGGCCCGAAAGGGCGAAGGGCCTTCCTCCTCCGTGCGAATGGGCTCCACGCGCGCAGCCACATGGCTCTCATGCGGGGCGAGCGTGGAGTACTGCACCTTCGCGCCGCCATCCCCGCGCAAGGCGGCGCTCACCGCCTCCAGCACGCTGGGCTGGCGCAGCACCGTGGAGAGCAGACCGCCTTCCGCGCCAAGACCGAGGAAGTTGCGCGCCGCGGGATTGGCGCGCTCGATCCGGCCGCCCTGACCGATCAGCAGCACCGGCAGATCGATCCGCTGCAACATGCGCTCCGACGTCTCCGCGAGTTCGGCCACCGGCGTCTTGGGCGCCTCCGAGGGCGCAGCGGCGGGATCGGCCGTTTTCACGGCGGTGACCAGATACAGGAAGGCGAGGATCGCAATCGCGCCGGAGGCGCCGAGATACGCTCCGAAACCCAGACCCCCGTTGAGCGCGACGATCGTCAGCACCGCAAGCGATATGCCCGCCGTGATCACGATGTCCCTGCGGCGCGGCCGGTCAGGCGCGCGGCGCGGCGTTGATGGGCTGCCGGAATCCGTCATAGCCGCATTGTTTAGCACGCCTGTGTGACGGCGTGTTAGCAGCGCGCTTGAAACATCCCGAACCTAAATTTTCTGTAATTCGAGAAATTTTTAGCGATTTTCGATAAAAATTGATTGATTTTCAGGAAGGAGGCGGGCAGGGTCGCCCTGGCTTCGGGGATGTTTACGAAGCCGCCGTAAAGATGCCGGCGCTCGGGCGTGCAGATGCAGCCCGCGTGAAAAAAACAAGACACAAGGGACAGGGAATGCCGGGAACGCGCCGGACAATCGCCGTCAGGGCCTTCATGATCAGCGCCGCCGGCCTTGTGCTGACGGCCTGCGCCGGAGCGCCGCCGCTGTCCAGGGCGCCTGCGCCTGAAACCCCGGAGCGCTTCACCGCCGAGACCGGCGCGGATCTCGCCGGGCGCACGCCCAGCGCAGACTGGGTGGCCGAGTTTGACGATCCCGCGCTGCAGCTCCTTGTGGCTGAAGCGCTTGAGAACAACCCCGACATCGCCTCGATCCGCGCAGCGCTCGACGCAGCATCCGCCTCCGCACGTCTGTCCAACGCCCCTCGCCTGCCCACGCTGGACGCCACGCTTGGCGGCAGCCGGCGGGACTCCGATCCTCAGGGCGGCGTCAATTCAGTCTCGCTCGGCGCGGTCGCGGGCTGGGAGGCCGACATCTGGGCGCGGCTGAGCGATCAGGCCCGCGCCGGCGCGCTGGGCCGCGAGGCGGCTGAGGCCGATCTGGCCGGCGCGCGCCTGTAGATCGCCGGAGCGACAGCGACGGCCTGGTTCAATCTCAAGGAAGCTGTCCTGCAGGCCGCGCTCGCCGAACGCGACGTGGAGACCCGCCGGCGCCAGCTTGAAATCACTCAGCGCCGGTTTGCGCGCGGCGTTGCGCGTTCCTCCGACGTGCGCACCGCCCGCTCGGCTCTCGCCAGCACCGAAGCCGGGCTCGCCACACGCCGGCGCATCGAGGCGGAATCCGCCCGGCGCCTGGAGATCGTCCTCGGCCGCTATCCCGCCGATGCGGTCGAAACCGCCGCCGACCTGCCCGATCTCGCAGCCCTGCCGCCCGCCGGCGCTCCGGATGCGCTGCTGGACCGCCGCCCCGACGTGATCGCCGCGGAAGCCCGCCTTGCGCAAGCCGGCTACTCCGCGCGCAGCGCGCGCAAGGCGCTCTATCCGCGGCTCGATCTCTCCGCCTCCATCACGGCGGCCGGCGAAGACTTCGCCGAAGCGCTCGACGCCGACGCGCTGGTGGAGCGGATCGCCGCAGACCTTCTGGCGCCGATCTTCCGCGGCGGGGCGCTGCGCGCGGACCGCGACCGGGCCGAAGCGCTCGCCCGCCAGGCCGCAGCCGCCTATGTCGACACGGCGCTCAACGCCTTTGAGGAAGCGGAAAACGCGATCTTCGCGGACCGCACGCTCGCCGACCGGGTGGATGCGCTCGAAACCGCACAGCAGGAAGCCGCCGCGGCGCTGGAGCTCGTCGAGCGCGAATACGCCAACGGCGTCGCGACGATTTTCGAGCTTCTGGATGCGCAGTCGCGCTTCATCTCCGCGGAAAGCCAGCTGATCGCGGCGCGCCGCGACCGCGCCGCCAACCGCGTCGCCTTCCATGTCGCCACGGCGGGCGGGTTCTCCGCCGACGGCGCCGGTTCAGAGGGTCCAACCTCGGGATGAACCCGATTTCATGTGTTTTTGCAGAAAAAGACGATTAATTCGAACAATACAGGTCAGGTCATGAGCAAGACGGTCGGACGCCTCCTTCTTTTCGCGATGCCCGGCGCCATCGCCGCGGGGATCATCGGCTTCATCGTGGTGCTGGTCGTCACCGCCCCGCAGCCCGAGCGCGCCGACCCTGTCGTGCGGCCGTCTGCGGTGTTCGTCGCCGAAGCGCGGCGCGAACCCGTCACGCTGAGCGTGCGCGCCCGCGGAGAGGTGCGGCCGCTCGTCGAGATCGACCTGACGGCTCAGGTCTCCGGCCTCGTCGAATGGGTCAACCCCAGCTTTGTCGAAGGCGGGTTCTTCGAGGCCGGCGAAACGCTGGTGCGTCTTCAGGACGATGACTACCGTCTTGCTGTGACGCGGGCGGAAGCCCAGGTTGCGCAGGCGCGTCAGCTGCTCGTGCGCGAGCAGGCCGAAGCGGAGCTCGCAGCCGAGGAATGGGCCGCGATCGGAGAAGGCGAGGCCAGCGCGCTGACCCTGCGCGAACCGCAAATGGCCGACGCCCGCGCGCAGCTCGCAGCGGCGGAAGCCAGCCTCGCGGAAGCCCGCCTCAATCTTGAACGGACCGAGATATCCGCGCCGTTTCCCGGCCGCGTGCGCTCGAAAGCCGCCGATCTGGGCCAGTTTGTCGGGCCGGGCGCGCGGATCGGGCGCGTCTTCTCCACCGACATTGTCGAGGTCATGCTGCCCTTGAGCGACGGCGAACTCGCCCAGCTCGGCATTCCGCTGGCCTTCGACGCGCGAAGCGCAGAGACCGCCCCGGAGGTCGTGCTGCGCGCGGTGGTCGCAGGACAGCCGCGCGAGTGGACGGGCCATATCGACCGCACCTCCGGCGCAATCGATCCGCAGACCCGCACGCTCGCCGCCATCGTGCAGGTCGAAGATCCGTATGGCGAAGCCGCCGAGGCGGCGGGCGCGCCGCTTGCGATCGGGCTTTTTGTCGAAGCGGTCCTCAACGGCCGCCAGGTCGACGACGCCTATGTGCTGCCGCGCGGCGCGCTGCGCGGAGCCGACGAGATCTATATCGCCCGGCCTGACAGGACGCTGGAGATCAGGCGCGCCAACGTGCTGCAGTCCACGCCCGAACGCGTGGTGCTGACCGGCGGGGTTTCGGAAGGCGAATACGTCATCACCTCCGCCGTGCGCGGGGCGTCAGAAGGCATGCCGCTGCGCCTGCTCGATCGCGACGGCGAGCCGCTGGGGCCGCAGGACCGCGAAGGGGCCGCCGCGCCTGACGCCGACGCCGCCGAAGTCGCCTCGGGCGAAACCGAAGACAGCCCGGCTGGCTGATGCGCCGCGCAAGCAAGGACGATCCGTCATGAGCGAACACGATCCCAGCGCGCACGGCCAGTCCGGCGCCGCGTCCGAACCCGAGCACAAGGGCTTCCTCGCCTGGTGGGCGCGCAATTCCGTCGCCGCCAACCTGTTGATGATCATCTCCCTCATCGGCGGCGTGATCGGCTACGCCTCGCTGCAGCGCGAGACCTTTCCCTCGGCGGAATTCAACGGGGCCACCGTCTCCATCGGCTGGCCCGGCGCCTCCCCGCAGGAGGTCGAAGAGCAGCTCGTGCTGCGCATCGAGGAATCCCTCGCCGATCTGGACGGCATCGAGACGATCACCTCCACCGCCGTGGAAGGCCGCGGCTGGGTGAACATCGAGGCCGACCGCTCCATCGACATCCCCGCCTTCGTGGACGAAGTGAAGCTGCGGGTGGATTCCATCAACAATCTTCCCGTCGACAGTTTCCGGCCGGTCGTCGACCGGTGGCGCAACGAGGATCAGGCCTATCTGATGGCCGTCCATGGCGACGTGGACCGGCGCGAGCTGCAGCGCATCGCCGAAGCGATCCGCGACGAAGTCGCCTCCACGGTGGGCGAGGCGTCTCTGGTCGTGACCCAGGCGCGGCTTGGCGAAGAGGTCGCCATCGAGCTCTCCGAGGACGCGCTGAACCGGTACAACCTGACCTTCTCGGAGGTCGCGCGCGCCATTCGCGCCTCCTCGCTCAACGCCTCGGCGGGCTCGGTGCGCACCGAGCAGGGCGACGTGCAACTCGCCTCCCGCCAGCTCGCCGACACGCGCGAGGACTTCGCCTCCATCATCATCCGCCAGACCGCCGACGGCGGCGTGATTCGCGTCGGCGACGTGGCGCAGGTCACCGACGGTCTGCAGGATTTCAATCTCGAGGCGACCTTCTCCGGCGAACCGATGGTGCTCATCGACGTGCGCGCGACAGGCGCGACGGACGTCGTCACGCTCGCCGAACAGATGAACGCCTATGTCGAGCGCAAGCAGCAGGAGCTGCCCGCCAGCGTCAGCCTGACGCCCTGGTTCCAGTCCGCCGACCTCTACAACAGCCGTATGGAGACGATCGCCAGCTCCGCCGCGCTAGGCCTGACGCTGGTTCTGCTCATCCTCATCCTGTTCCTGCGCCCCATCGTCGCCTTCTGGGTGACCGTCGGCATCGCAACCGCGTTTGCGGGCGCGCTGATGCTGCTGCCCGCGCTCGGCGTGACGCTGAACATGCTCTCGCTGTTCGCTTTCCTGATCGTCATCGGGGTGGTCGTCGACGACGCGATCATCGTCGGGGAGAACATCCACAACCGGGTCGAACGGGGCGAACGCGGCATGACGGCGGCGGTCGTCGGCACGCAGATGGTCGCCAAGCCGGTCGTCTTTGCGGTCATCACCACGATGATGGCGTTCGCTCCCTGGATGCTGCTGACCGGTCCGGAAGTGCAGTTCACGAGCCAGATCTCGCTCGTGGTCATCGCCGCGCTCACCTTCTCGCTGATCGAGAGCCTGCTGATCCTGCCCGCCCACCTCGCCCATATCGGGCCGCAAAAGACCGACGGCGCCTTCGGCTGGCTGATCCGCGCGCAAGCCGGCATTGCAAATGCGCTGACGCTCTTCGCCCGGCGGGTCTATGCGCCCTTCCTCGCGATGACGCTGCGCCGCCGCTATTCGACGCTGGTGACGTTCGTGGGCCTGTTCGCGATCGCAATCACGCTCATGAGCACGGGCCGCGTTCCCTTCCGCTTCATGCCTGAAGTGGAGAACGAACTCGTCCAGGTGAACATCCAGCTGCCCGAGGGCACGCCCTGGTCGCGCACCATCCAGGTCGCCGACCAGCTCGACGCGGCCCGCGTGGCCGTCATTGAGGCCTATCGCGAAGAATATCCGGGCTCCATCGACATGGTGGAGAACGACGCAGCGATCATCACCGACGCCAGCGTGCGCTCCTGGATCAAGGTCTCCCCGCCGGAGGACCGCCCGGGCAACGTCTCCACGCGCGAGATTTCCGACCGGCTGCGCGAGGCGCTGGGCCCGGTGCCCGACGCCGAGGAGGTGACCTTCGACTTCACCATCAACCAGAACGCCACCGGCATGTCGTTCGCGATCAACCATCCTGATCTCGACGTGCTGCGCGATGCGTCCGAGGCGCTCAAGGAGCAGCTGCGCACCTATGCGACGACCTATGACGTCATCGACAATCTGCAGACTTCCGCAGACGAGGTGCGCATCACCTTGCGTCCGGACGCCCAGGCCCTCGGCCTGACGCTGGCGGACGTAACCAGTCAGGTGCGGCAGGCCTTCTTCGGCGAGGAGGTTCAGCGCCTGCCCCGCGGCGGCGAGGACGTGCGCGTGATGGTGCGTTATCCGCGGGAGCTGCGCGAGAACATCGACGCGCTCTATGACGTGCGCATCCGCACCAATGACGGCCGTGAAATCCCGCTTTCGGCCGTCGCCGAGATCGAGTTCGCCCCCGGCATCAACCGCATCAACCGCCGCGAGCGCCAGCGCACGGTCACGGTCTCCACCGAGCTCACCGACCCCGACAGCGCCGGCGACATCCGGCGCGACCTGGAGGAGAATTTCTGGCCGGAATGGGAGCGGCGCTTCCCCGGCGCGTCCGAAGGCGAGATCGGGGATGCCGAAGGCCAGGCGGAGTTCTTCGCCGAACTGCAGACGCTTCAGATCATCATGCTCGGCTCGATGTACGTCCTGCTGGCGGTGGCGTTCCGGTCCTATTTCCAG
The DNA here is from genome assembly GCA_964561235.1 of uncultured Caulobacterales bacterium. Classification (GTDB taxonomy): domain Bacteria; phylum Pseudomonadota; class Alphaproteobacteria; order Caulobacterales; family Maricaulaceae; genus JBCBSP01. The sequence goes on along the minus strand of CAZLOV010000021.1, from coordinate 15,159 downwards.
CCGCTCCTGATCATGACGGCGATCCCGTTCGCCTTCGCCGGAGCGGTCTTCGGGCATTTTCTGTTCGGCATGCCGCTGGCGCTCTTCTCCTTTTTCGGCGTCGGAGCGGCGGCGGGCGTGGTGATCAACGACAACCTCGTCCTGGTCGACTTCGTCAACCGGCTGCGCGAGCGTGGCGTAGGCGCCTTCCAGGCGCTCGTCGATGCGGGCGTACAGCGTTTCCGGCCGATCCTTCTGACGACCGTGACGACCTTCATCGGCATCCTGCCGATGATGGCGGAGCGCTCCACCCAGGCGCAGTTCCTCAAGCCGATGGTGGTCGCGCTCGGCTTCGCGGTGGTCTTTGCGCTCTTCCTGAGCCTTCTGCTCGTTCCGGCCCTTTACGCGATCGGCGTCGACGTCGGCCGCTTCGTGCGAGGTCTCTGGACGGGCCAGAAGATTCCCGGCATCGGATCCAGCTATTCCGGCCATGAAAGCGGAGCGGAAGGCGTCGATGTCGGCGTGGCCGCCGACGCGCCGCATGGCCATCCACCGGACCGCGGTTCGCCCCAGCCGGCCGAGTGAGGCGCCGAAGACAGGTGACGCTTCCGTAATCTTGGCGTCAGTTTGCGGAAAGGTGCGCGCGCTCTTGCTGGCGCGGGGTGCGACGCGCGCTAGAGCCAAACCATACAGGGGAAATCCATGAAACACTTCCTGACGGCCGCCTCGGCAGCTGTGCTTCTCACCGCCGCGGGCTGGACGCAGGATGCGCCGCGCTTCGGCACGTTCGGCTTCGATATAGCCGGCATGAACGCCGAGGCGGATCCGGGCGCGGACTTCTTTGAATACGCCAACGGCGGCTGGGTCGACGCAACGCCGATGCCCTCGGACCGCTCGCGCTACGGCATGTTCACGGTCCTCTCGGACGAGGCCGAAGAGGATGTGCGCGCGATCATCGACGAGGCCTCGGCCGCAGGCGGCGCGCCGGGCTCGAACGAGCAGCTGATCGCTGCGCTCTTCAACAGCTGGATGGACGCCGAAGCGATCGAGGCGCGCGGCGTTGCGCCGGCGCAGCCCTTCCTCGACGAGATTGCCGCAGCGGACAGCCATGAAGCGCTCGCCGGCCTCATGACCAGCCTGCACTACACCGCGCCCTACGGCCTGTGGACCTCGCCGGATCCCGCCGATCCGAGCCGCTATGCCGTGCGCATGTTCCAGGGCGGCCTCGGCATGCCGAACCGCGACTACTATCTGGAGGAGGCCGAACGCTTCCAGGAATACCGGGCGGCTTATCTGGAATACATCGCAACGCTGTTCGACCTCGCCGGCATCGAGGGCGGCGCGCAGAAGGCGGAGGCGATTCTCGCCTTCGAGACCCGCATCGCCGAAGCCCACTGGACGCGCGAGCGTTCGCGCGAGGTGACCGAGACCTACAACGTCATCCCGGCCGCCGAGGTCGCAGAACTCGGCGGCGCTCTCAATTTCGCCGCGCTGCTTGAGGCGCGCGGCTTTTCAGACGTCGAGAGCGTCATTGTCTCCCAGCCCGACGCCATCGAGGCCGCCGGCGAGATCTTTGCAGAGACCGACGTCGCGACGCTGCAGGCGTATCTAACGTTCCATTTCCTCTCCGATCGGGCGGATCAGCTGCCCGCCGCGTTCGATGAAGCGAGCTTCGATTTCTACGGCCGCACGCTGCGCGGGCAGGAAGAGCAGCGCCCGCGCGATCGCCGCGGCGTGCAGCTGGTCGGCGGCGCGCTCGGCCACGCCGTGGGCCAGGTCTATGTCGACCGCCATTTCCCGCCGAGCTCCAAAGAGCAGATGCAGGCGCTTGTCGACAGCCTGATCACGGCATTCCGCGGCCGTCTCGAAACGCTGGAGTGGATGGACGACGAAACCCGGGCGGAGGCGCTGACCAAGCTCTCCACCTTCGAGCCGCGCATCGGCTATCCGGAAATCTGGGACGAGTTCGACGGCCTTGAGCTCGCCGAGGACGACTTCTTCGGCAACAACACCCGGATGACCGAGTTCTTCTGGGAGCGGACGCTCCGCCGCTTCGCCGAGCCGGTCGATCCGCGCCGCTGGAGCTGGCCGCCGCAGATCGTCAACGCCAGCTACAACCCGCTGCAGAACCAGATCACCTTCCCCGCGGGCATTCTGCAGGCCCCGTTCTTCGATCCGAACGCCGATCCGGCCATCAATTACGGCGCCATCGGCGCGGTCATCGGCCACGAGATCGGCCATGGCTTCGACGACCAGGGCCGCCGCTACGACAGCGAAGGCCGGATCCGCGACTGGTGGACGGCGGAGACCAACGCGCGCTTCATCGAGCGCTCCGACCGCCTCGTCGCCCAATACGACGAATTCTGCCCGCTGGAAGGCCAGTGCGTCTCGGGCCGCCTGAGCCTGGGCGAGAATATCGGCGATCTCGGCGGCATGCAGATGGCCTACACGGCTTACCGGGAATATGTCGAAGCCAACTACGAGAACGGCGAAGCGCCGGTGATCGACGGCTTCACCGGGGATCAGCGCTTCTTCCTCGCCTGGGCGCAGGTCTGGCGGATTCTCTTCACCGAAGACGCGCTGCGCGCCCAGCTCGTCAATGGTCCGCATTCCCCGGGCATGTTCCGCGTCAACGGCGTGGTTCGCAATCTCGACGCCTGGTACGCCGCCTTCGACATCGACGAGGATGATCCGCTCTACGTGGCGCCGGATCAGCGCGTTTCGATCTGGTAGGCCCGTCCGCGCGCTTTTCCGGCGCGCGAACGCAAAGTAAAGTGGCCCGGCGCGCAACCCTGCACGCCGGGCCTCTTTTTCCGAGGCGACGTCCACGCCGCCATCCTGCGCCTTGAAGGAACCGCCCCATGAAGACTGCGCTGCGCCTGTTCGCCGTTCTCGCCGCCGCCGCCTCGCTTTCGGCCTGCAACACGATCCAGGGCGTCGGCCGCGACATCCAGACGGCGGGCGAAAAGCTCGAGGAAGCGACACAGTAGGCGCGCAAGGCGCGATCACGATCCGCGATCGTCCCTCGACATCGCAGCGCCAGGCGTGCGAGGCCGCCCCCGCCGGGACGGTTCCCGGCGCGACGGGAGCCTCGGCTCATGAAAGACATGTTCACCTTGTTCGCCGTTATCGCTGCAGCGGCGATCCTTTCCGGCTGCCAGACGCTTCAAGGCGCCGGCGAGGACATCGAGAACGCCGGCGAGGAACTCGAAGACGCAACCAACTAGGTTGCCCGCCCCATCCGGTCTTTGGGAAACCGTAACCCTTCCTGGTGCATGATTTTATTGGGAAGGACCGGGCTGTCCGCCGGTCCCCTCTATCAAGGGCCGGTCATGCGCATCCACCCCGAGGGCCGGGGCGGCCACGCCGGCGCCGGCGCGGAAGGCGTATGGTGAAGCGGCGCGGCCTGCAGACCTACGAAGAAACGGAACACTGGCGCCCGATCTTCGGTGCGCTGCCGCCCAGCGTGCGTCCGCCTCATCCCTACAGCGTCCAGGAAGAATACCGGCGGCTGGCGGGCCATGACGTGCACGTGGACCGCTGGCTGGCGCCCGCGGCGGAGGCGCGCTGCCTCATGCTGCACGGGGTGGGCGGCCATGGACGCCTGCTCGGCCCGTTCGCCTATTCGCTTTCGCTGCTTGGCGTCGAGGTCGTCGTGCCCGACCTGCCCGGCGCCGGGCTGACCTCGGTTCAGGAGCCGGCCGCGCTTCGCTATGACGACTGGCGCGAGGTCGGCGCGGCGCTGCTGCGTCAGGAGCGGGCCAAGCAGCTGCCTGTGATCGTGGCGGGCTTCTCCACCGGCGGCATGCTGGCCTATGACGTGTGCGTGCTGGCGGGCGCCGCGGAAGGGCTTGTGGCAACCGCCCTGCTTGATCCCACGGAACAGGCCGTCAGGCGCGCCATTCTGCATGGCGGGGTCGGAGCGGGCCTTGCGCGCGTGTTGCTCGAGCGCACCCACAAGCTGGGCGACGGGCTCACCCTGACGCTCGACAGCTTCTGCCGGCTGGCGGCGCCGGTTCATGACGGGCCGCTCAAAGCCGCCATCCTCGCAGACACGACTGCAGGCGGGACGGCGGCGACCTTCGGCTTTCTGCGCTCCTGGCTGCACGCCAAGCCGCTCGCGCCGGCGGAGAGCTTCAACATCTGTCCGGTCCTGCTCGCCCATCCGCTCGCCGATCCGGTCATCAAGGCTGAGCTGTCTGCGTCTTTTCTTGCACGCATCGGCGGGATGACTGCAGCGATCGGGCTTCGCGACGGCGGTCATCTGCCGTTCGAACACTCCGCGATGGAAGATCTCGACGCCGGCTTCGCCGCCATGCTGCGCACGGCGCTGACCGGCCGGGTTCTGGATCCGCACAGCGGCTGACGCTGCGTCTGTCGCGCACGCTGTCGGCGAACGGTCATAATCCCCTGTTAAGCCCTTCCGGCAATGCCGCGCCTCCTGTATCTGCGCGCAACTGCAAGGGGATGTTCCGGGATGAACGCCATGCTTCGACGCCTGTCCGCCGCGCTCGCCGCCAGCACCGCGCTGACCGTCCCGGCGTTTGCTCAGACCGGGCCGGAGGGCGGCGAGGTCTGGCGGGCGACAGCGGAGGCCGAGCTTCAGGCGCGGCTCAACCGGCCGGTCCGCGAAGGCCGCGCAAAGAACGTGATCATCTTCATCGCCGACGGCCTGGGCGTCTCCACCATTGCGGCTGCGCGCATCCTTGACGGGCAGAATCGCGGCGAGCCGGGCGAGGAGAACTATCTCAGCTTCGAGGCATGGGGCCATTCCGCGCTGATAAAGACCTATGCCGAAAACGCCCAGGTGCCTGACAGCGCCGCGACGGCGACCGCCATCCACGCCGGGGTGAAGACCCATGTCGGCGCGATCAGCGTCTATGCACGCCAGCAGCTCGATGCGTGCGCGCCGGATGCGGTGCTTCCGGAAACGCTCTTTGAAGCCGCAGAGGACCGCGGCATGGCGACCGGGATCGTCTCCACCGCGCGCCTGACCCACGCCACGCCGGCCACGCTCTATGCGCACCTGCCCAGCCGCGACTGGGAAAGCGACGCCGCCTTGCCTCCGCCTGCCGTCGCCGCCGGCTGCCGTGACATCGCCCGCCAGTTGATCGAGTTCGACCATGGCGACGGCGTCGACGTCGCGCTTGGCGGCGGACGCGGGGCGTTCCTTCCGCGCGAGGCGGGCGGCCAGCGCGCCGACGGCCGGCTGCTTCCGGCGGAGTGGAGCGCGCGCGCTCAAGGCGGGGTCTATGTCTCTGACGCGGCCGGCTTCAACCAGCTCGATCCGGCCGACGACGCCCCGGTTCTGGGCCTCTTCACCAACAGCCATCTGAGCTTTGAAGCGGACCGTGATCCCGCCCTCGAGCCGAGCCTTGAGGACATGACCGCCTTCGCCGTGGAACGCCTCTCGCGCGAGGAAGACGGGTTCGTGCTGCTGGTGGAGGCGGGCCGGGTCGATCACGCCCACCATGCAACCAACGCCTACCGCGCGCTCACGGACGCGCTGGCGTTCGACCGCGCCGTCGCGCGCGCCGCCTCCATGGTCGATCCTGACGAGACGCTCATCCTCGTCACCGCCGATCACGGTCATGTGTTCACGATCGCGGGCTATCCGCGGCGCGGCAATCCGATCCTCGGGCTGGTGCGACCCCCGGCGCCGGATCTCTCCGACGACCCCACCCCGCCCTCGCCGGCAGCCGACGGCGATCCATACACAACGCTTGGCTACCATAACGGCGGCGGGCGGATTCGCGCGGACGCCGACACGGCGTTAAGCGACGAGATCGTGCTCGACCCCGACTATCGCCAGGAAGTCGCGGTGCCGCTGGGTTCGGAGACGCATTCCGGCGAGGA
>CAZLOV010000021.1:0-9314 GCA_964561235.1 uncultured Caulobacterales bacterium | reverse complement strand
CGTCGCCGCGTTTGCGCTCGGTCCCTGGGCGCATCTCGTCGACGGCGTGATGGAGCAGCACACCCTGCACGCCATCCTCACCCACGCGCTCGGCTGGCGCGATGACGCCTCGGACGACTGATCCGGTCAGCCGGGAAAACTAGAAGCTGAGCGTGACCCCGGCGAAAGCGCCGGCGTCGTCGGGCGCCAGCAGGGAGCCGCGACGCGTGCGGAAGGCGGCGGAGAGCGCAACGCCGGGAGCCGGCCGCCAGCGTGCGCCCAGATGGGCTTCCGCACACGCGCCCTGTTCGAACTCCGACCAGTCGAGCCGCCGGACGCCGGCGTCAACGGAAAGCGGGCGCGCCGGGCGCAACGCGCGCGGGGCGACCGCTTCAAGGGCGGCGTTGCCTGAACGGCCGACCGGCGGCGGAATGTCCGCGCCAGGCGGTTCCGGCGCGGGATCGGGGCCCGCGCCCAGAACGACGGCGGCGGCGGCGACAGCCTGTAGCAGGAACATGACGACCTCCCGGATGACCTGTCCGGAAGAAGCTTTCCGCGCGCCTCTGAAAGGTTTCGTTAGGCCTTCCGGTTAACGCGCGGAAAGCACGATCGCCTCAGTACACCTCAAACAGGCCGGCTGCGCCCATGCCGCCGCCCACGCACATGGTCACCACGACATAGCGCGCCCCGCGGCGCTTGCCCTCGATGAGCGCGTGGCCCGTCATGCGTGCGCCCGACATGCCGTAGGGATGGCCGATCGAGATCGCGCCGCCGTTCACGTTGAGGTTTTCGTTCGGGATGCCGAGCTTGTCGCGGCAGTAGAGCACCTGAACCGCAAACGCCTCGTTGAGCTCCCACAGGCCGATGTCGTCCATGGTCAGACCGTTGGCCTTGAGCAGCTTCGGCACGGCGTAGACCGGACCGATGCCCATCTCGTCCGGCTCGAGCCCGGCGACGGCCATGCCGCGATAGGCGCCCAGCGGCTGAAGGCCGCGCTTTTCGGCTTCCTTGGCCTCCATCAGCACGCACGCCGAAGCGCCGTCGGACAGCTGCGAGGCGTTGCCCGCCGTGATGTACTTGCCTTGCTGGACCTGCTGGCCGTTGGCCTGAACCGGCTGGAGCGAGGAGAGCCCTTCAAGCGTGGTCTCGGGCCGGTTGCCCTCGTCCCTTTCAAGCGTGACCTCCTGCTCGGAGACCTCGCCGGTCTGCTTGTTCTTCACCAGCGGACGCGACGGAAGCGGCACGATCTCGTCGTTGAATTTCCCCGCTTCCTGCGCGGCGGCGGTGCGCTGCTGGGACTGGAGCGCGTATTCATCCTGCGCCTCGCGGCTGACGCCATAGCGCTCGGCGACGACTTCGGCGGTCTCCAGCATCGACATGTAGATGGCCGGGCAATGCTCGTTGAGCCACGGGTCGAAGGCGCGGTGGATGTTCATGTGCTCGTTCTGGACGAGCGAAATCGACTCCAGCCCGCCGCCGACGGCGACGGTCATGCCGTCATGGATGATCTGTTTGGCGGCGGTGGCGATCGCCATCATGCCGGAGGCGCACTGGCGGTCGAGGCTCATGCCCGCGACGGTGACCGGCAGGCCCGCACGCACGAGGCACTGGCGCGCGGGGTTCTGGAAGGTCGAGCCCTGCTGCATGGCCGCGCCCATGATGACGTCGTCGATCTCGGCGGGATCGACCTTGGAACGCTCCACGGCGTGCTTGATGGCGTGCCCGCCGAGCTCCTGGGCCTGGGTGTTGTTGAACGCGCCGCGATAGGCCTTGCCGATTGGCGTGCGGGCGGTTGAGACAATGACGGCTTCGCGCATGGGGTCCTCCCTTTATGGTACGCCGTGTCGGGTCAGCCGAGCGGCAGGTCGAAATGCCGGGCGGCGTATTGGAGAAACTTCATGGTCTGACGGCCGCCCTGCTCGAATTCGTCCTGTCCGTCGGAAGCGGTGATCCTGGCGAACTGCGCCGCGACGGCCTCGGGCGTCTGTTGTTCGGGCGGCAGATAGACGCCAGGCGTCTCGTAGATCTTCGTCGCGGCGTATCCGCCCGCGCCCGCGCACAGGATCGTGCGCGACGGCGCGTCCTCGCTGACGAGATACAAGAGGCCGGCGGTCACGCTCTCGGTCGTCATGAGCTTGAGCGCCTCCTCCGGGATCAGGCCTTCGGTCATGCGGGTGCGCGCGGTCGGCGAGAGGGTGTTCACCCGGATGTCGTTCTTCTGGCCCTCGAGATGAAGGACGTTCATGAAGCCGACGACGCCCATCTTCGCTGCGCCATAATTGGACTGGCCGAAATTGCCGTAGATGCCCGAGGACGAGCTGGTCATCGCGATGCGGCCGTAGCCCGCCTCGCGCATCGGCTCCCAGACCGCCTTGGCGCACACCACCGAGCCCCAAAGATGGACGTCGAGAACGGCGCGGAAGTCCTCCAGCGTCATCTTGGCGAAGCTCTTGTCGCGCAGGATGCCGGCGTTGTTGACGAGGATGTCGATACGGCCCCAGCGCTTGAGCGTCTGCGCGACCATGTCGCCGACCTCGTCGGGGCGGGTGACGTTGGCGCCGTGGGCAAAGGCCTCGCCGCCAGCCGCCGTGATCTCGTCGACAACCGACTGTGCGGCGCTGATCGAGCCGCCCTCGCCGGACACGTCTCCGCCGAGATCATTGACGACGACCTTCGCTCCGCGCGCGGCGAGGCCAAGGGCGTGCGAGCGGCCAAGACCCGCGCCCGCGCCGGTGACGATGGCCGTGCGGCCGTCGAAACGGATGTCGTTCATGGTTCGCCTGGGCTCCGTGAATGGAAGCAGGAGCCGGGCGCGGCCGCGATGCGGCCGGAAAGCCCGCGCCCCCGGAAAGGGAGAGCGCGAGCCTAGCAGAGCACGCCAGAGTGGCTAGAGCGGGAAAGCGGCGCTAGAGCAGGAAGGCGGGCGGCTCGACCTCGTCGAAACGCGAACGCGCCACGAACGCGGCGATCGAAGCCTCGGCAAAACCCGCAAGCCAGGCCGGAGACCCGGCGAGTTCCTCAGGGGCGCCGTCACCTGGAAAGGCAGGTGTATTTCCCGCGTCGATCCAGTCCTGCCAGGCGTCGAGTTTAGGATCGATATCCGCCCGCGCGGCCTTCAGCAGCTCGATGCAGTGCGCCAGCTTGAGACCTGTCTGGCTTCGCAGATCCAGCGCGATCTGCGCCTTGAGCATGTCGCGAAGGGGCCAGAGCCGCATGCGTCCGCCATGCGGCCGCACGCCGTGGATCGCTTCGATCCAGCGCAATCGCTGGAGCTGGCGGAGCACCCCTGTGGACGCCCCGCCGGCAAGCGCCGCTTCGTTCCCGTCGGCTCCAACAGCCTCGGCGTCGGTCAGAACGCGGCGGGCGCGCCAGTCATAGTTCAGCAGCGCCGTCAGCGCGCCGGGGTCCTTCAGAGCGAATTGCGCGCGGGGGGACATGAGCATGATCGGCGATCCTCCAATCAGTTCCCTTTATTCACTGATCGCATGTAGTGAATTGCATCACACAACTGGTTAATGCTTCGATAATTGCTCTATCTGCGCGTGTGGTGCGGCAATCCGTCCTGTAACTTCATTGCTGCATTAAGAGATTAAACACGCAAATGCCTGCACACGTCCGGATTGAACGCACAAATTCCGGAGGCGATTTCATGTGGGCCGATCTTCCCCTGCGCGTGAAAATTCCTGTTCTCGTCGTGGGCTTCGCGCTGATCGGCATGTTGATGGTGGCCTTCGCCTCCGGCGTGAACGCGGCGACCGCGATCAACGCGCTTGGCCGGGAACGCCTCAGCGCGATCGCGGAAAGCCGTGCGAACGAGCTTGAGCGCTACCTCACCGGCATCGAGGACGATCTGCGCTCGATCGCTTCGAGCCGCACGGCGATCGCCGCGGTGCAGGCCTTCGACGCCGCCTACCAGGAGATAGCCGCGGCCGGCGATCCGACGCGCATTCTCAAGCGCGCCTACATCACGCAGAATCCGAACCCGCTTGGCGAGAAGCACCGCCTAGACCGGGCCGACACCGGTTTCGCCTACGACGCCGCTCACGCCGCGCATCACCCGTGGTTCCGCGCCCATATGGAGCGCAACGGGTATTACGACGTGTTCCTGTTCAACACCGCCGGCGACCTTGTCTATTCGGTCTTCAAGGAAGAGGACTACGCCACGAATTTCGCCGATGGCGGCGGAGAATGGGCCGAGACCGATCTCGGCCGCGCCTTCCGCGCGGCGAACACCGCGCGCGCGAACGAGACCAGCTTCTTTGATTTCCAGCCCTACGCGCCAAGCTATGACGCGCCGGCGAGTTTCATCTCGACGCCGATCTTCGAGGGCTCCCGCCGCATCGGCGTGCTGGTCTACCAGATGCCGATCGACGCCATCAACGCGCTGATGGGCGAAACGGAAGGGCTCGGCGAGACAGGGGAGACGGTGATCGTCGGGGCTGACGGGCTGCTTCGCAACGACAGCCGGTTCACCGAGGAAAACGACATCCTATCCGCCCGCGTCGACGCGGACATCGTCACCGCGACCATCGCAGGCGACTCGGGCTTTTCGGCGCGCGAAACATTCAAGGGCGCAAGCGTCGCAGCCGCTTCGGGGCTGGTGGACTTCAAGGGCGTTCGCTGGGCGGTGCTCGCGGTACAGACCCGCAACGAGCAACAGGCGCCCGTGCGTGCGATCATCGCCGCGATCACGCTGACCGTCATCATTGCGCTCATCGCCTTTGCAGCCGCAGGCGTGTTCGCCTCCCGGACGCTGACGGCGCCGATCGGCCGCGTGCTCGCCGCGCTCAACGCCGCCATCGGCGGCGCGGCGGACAACACGGCGGAAGCCGACGCCGGACGCGCAGACGAGATCGGCGCGCTGGCGCGCGCAGTTTCCGCCTTCCAGAAGAGCCTCGCCGAGCAAAAGCGGCTCGAGGCCGAGCGGCGCGATCGCGACGCCCTCGAAAAGCGGCGTCAGGCCGAGCTTGAGATGCTCATCACCGCCTTCCGCAAGGAAGTATCCGCAGCCATGGAGACGGTCGGATCGCAGGTTGCGCGGATGAGCGAGGCCGCAAGCAAGGTCACGGAGGTCTCCGCCAAGGCGAGCCATACCGCTGAGAACTCCTCGCACTCCTCGCAGGAGGCCTCCAACGCGGTCGCCTCGGTCGCCACGGCCGCCCATGAGCTCGTCGGATCCATCCGCGAAATCGCGCAGCAGACCGAAACCGCCAACCGCACCGTGGAGGCGGCTGTCGGCGTCACCCAGCGCACGGACGGCGACGTCAAGCAGCTCGCCGAAGCCGCCGCGAAGATCGGCGAGGTGGTCGAACTCATCAACTCGATCGCCGAGCAGACCAATCTTTTGGCGCTTAACGCCACCATCGAAGCCGCCCGCGCGGGCGAAGCCGGCAAGGGCTTCGCCGTCGTCGCCCAGGAAGTGAAGGCGCTCGCCAGCCAGACGGCCAAGGCGACCGGTTCGATCGGTCAGCAGATCACCGAGGTGCAGAACTCCACGCGCTCCACCGTCGCCGCGCTGGAGGAGATCACCCGCTCGATCCGCGGCGTGGAGGAAGTCAGCGGCGCGATCGCTGCGGCGATCGAGGAGCAGAACGCTGTCAGCGGCACCATCTCCGCCTCGATCACCACCGCCTCCGACGGCACGCGCCAGGCCGCCTCCGGCACAGAGCAGGTCGCCCGCGCCATCGCGGAAACCGCCCACAGCGCGGATCAGGTCAGCGAAGCGTCCGACACGCTGTCGCGAACCAGCCAGACGCTGCGCGACACCATCGACAAGTTCCTCGCCGCCGTCGCCATGGACCTTGAAGAGCGCCGCAACCCCAACCGCGTGAGCATGCGCGTCCCAGTCGTGGCCCATGCCGGCGGGCGACGGGTGGAGACGACCACCGTCGACATCTCCGAAAGCGGGGCGCACCTGCTGGGCCTCCTGGACCTTGAGCCGGGCGCGCGGCTGGAGATCGAAATCGCGGGCGAGCGCAAGCCCGCCACGGTCAAGCGCGTGGACGGCGTCGGCGTCGGCGCGGCGTTCGACACCCCCCTCGCCCGCATCCCGGGCTCCATGGAGAACAAAGCCGCATGATCCGCCTTCTCGCCGCAGCCGCCGGCGCTGCATCCGTTTCCGCGCCGGCGTTCGGCCAGGACGCGTCAGCCGGCATCGATCTCGTCTCCCAGTACGTCTTTCGCGGCATCGCGCAGACCGACGGGGATCCCACCGTTCAGGCCTATGCGGAGGCCGGTCTCGGCCCGCTGAACGCCAGCGTCTGGGCGTCAGGCGTCGACTTCAATGACGGGACGAGCGCTGAGATCGACTATGCGCTCGCCTGGAGCCTGCCGGCGCTCGTTGTCGATCTCGACGTCGGCGTCATCCACTACAGCTACTCCGGCGGACCGGAAGACCAGGATTTCACCGAGGTCTTCGCCAGTCTCGGCAAGGAGGCGCTCGGCTGGTCCTTCGCCGGCGGACTGCATTACTCCCCGGAGTTCTACCTGGCGACGGGCGAGGCGCTCTACGTGACCGCGGGCGCTGAACGCGCGCTCGGCGAGGCCTGGAGCCTTGGCGTCAACGCGGGCTCGACGCGCTATCTCGACGACGCCTTTTCAAGCGGCGACTACGAGGATGTCGGCGCGCAGCTGAGCCGCCGTTTCGGGCCGGTATCGCTCTCCGGCGCGCTGACGCGCACGTTCGGCCTCGACGAGGACGCCACCGAGGCGATCGTCACCCTGGGCGTCGCGCTGCCCTGACCGCTCCGGCTCCCCGCCGAACGCATGCTGTACGGGTCGGAACAGATGTCTCGACCGGTGCATAATTTTTACATTATGTTAACTATAGAAAGTTGAGCGGATTTTCCGCCGCGACGGAGGGGGAGCGCCGTGGCTGACATTTTTCTGTCCTACAGCCGGACGGACCGGGACAAGGCCGAACAGATCGCCCATGCGCTGGAGGCGGAGGGCTTTTCCGTCTGGTGGGACAAGGTTCTGCGCGCAGGCGAGACCTATGACGAAGTCACCGAAGGCATGCTTCGCGACAGCAAGGTCGTCGTCGTTCTCTGGTCGCAGGAAAGCGTGAAATCGAAATGGGTGCGCGCCGAAGCCACGCTGGGTCAGCGCAGCTCGGCGGTGGTGCCCGCCCAGATCGAGGAATGCGACCGGCCGATCATGTTCGAGCTGTTGCAGACCGCTGATCTTGTCGGGTGGGACGGCGACCGGGAGGATCCGCGCTGGCGCGCCTTCGTCGAGGACATCAACCTCGCCATCGCGCGCGTGGAGGATGAAAAGCACGACGATCTCGGCGCGGACGACACGCTTGAGGTGAACTACTGGAGCTCCATCAAGGAAAGCCGCGAGCCGAAGGATTTCCGAACCTACATCAAGCGCTATCCCAAGGGCCGCTTCATAGACCAGGCCAAGCGCCGCCTCGCCCAGCTGGAAGGCGCCCGGGCCGGCAAGGGCGGCGGCGGGCTGATGACCGCAGCGGCAGCCCTGCTGGTCGTTGCAGGTCTCGGCGGCGGCGGCTGGTATTTCTACGGCGACCGGCTGGGCGAGATCACCCTGCCGGGCGTCAAGATGCCGGCGTTCGGCGTTGGCGAAGCAGCCGAAGCCGAAGCCGAAGGCCCGGTGACGTTCGCCGACTGCCGGCAGTGTCCCGAGATGACCGTCATCCCGGCCGGCAGCTTTCTCATGGGTTCGCCGCCGGAAGAAGTCGGCGGCCAGGCCTGGGAGCGCCCGCAACGCGACGTGCAGGTCAACGGCTTCGCGCTGGCGCGCACCGAGGTGACGTTCGACATGTGGGAAACCTGCGTGCGCGACGGCGGTTGCCGGGACTACCGCCCGAGCGACCGCGAGTTCGGCCGCGGCGACCAGCCGGTGCTCGGCATTTCCTGGAACGACGCGCAGGCGTTCGTCGACTGGATGTCCGAGCGCACGGGCCGGGTCTATCGCCTGCCGAGCGAGGCGGAATGGGAATACGCCGCGCGCGCCGGCGCGCAGACGCGCTATTGGTGGGGCGACGTGTTCGACGAGTTCCGCGTGCCGATGCAGCGGCCGCGCCCGGCCTCGGCCCTGCCGCAGGACCATCCCTTCGGTCTTGTCGGCATCGCGGGCAATGTCCGCGAGTGGACCCAGGACTGCTATGTCGGCGGCCTGCAGGACCGTCCCGCCGACGCCGTTCCGGTGAGCGAGGGCGATTGCAGCCTGCGCGTGGTGCGCGGCGGGGCGTGGAACGGCGAGCCGAACGATTTCCGCTCCGCCAATCGGGTCCGCTTCGGCGTCGACATCCGCGACCGCTCGCTGGGTTTCCGGGTGGCGTCGAGCAACACCACGCCGCCCGCGCCCCCGCCGGCGAGCGCGCCCTGATCTCCATACACGCTTCGGAGACCTGATCCGCCTTGGCCCCTTCCGCCTCCGCCGATCCGCTCGCCGGGGAGATCCGCCGGTTTCTCGGCCGCCACAAGCTGGAGGCCAATCGCTTCGGCGAAGAGGCCGCAGGCGATCCCGACCTGCTTGCGCGGCTGGATTCCGAGCCTCAGGCGGTGAGCGAGGAAACGCGCATGAAGGTGCGCGCGTGGATGTCGGGCCGGGATGCAGCCGCGCCGCCGCGGCGTCAGCGCATGACGCCCGCGGGCGCGCGCGACGGCACGTTCGGCGAATTCGACTACGACCGGCGCATCGAGATCTACAAGGTCATCGTGGACAGCGCCGAACGCGGCATCGACCGGCGCCATGCGCTCAACCGGTTCTACTTCTCCGTGATTGTGGCGATCTTCGTCTCGATCAGCTTCGTGGTGAACACCGAAAACGCCGATCTGCCTGCGCGCATGGTGGTCTCGAGCGCGCTGATCCTGGGCTTTCTGAACTCCACGCTCTGGCTGTCGATGATCTTTGCAGCCCGGCGGCTGAACGCCAGCAAGTACGACATCATCGGCGAGCTGGAAAAGGAGCTCGATTTCGCGCCCTTCACGCGGGAATGGGAAGTGCACGTCGCCAAGCGCCGCAACTTCCCGCAATTCACCCTGATCGAGCTGCTTCTGCCGGCGGCGCTTTCGGTGATCTGCCTGGTGCTGTTCGCACTGATCGCCACCGGCGCGGTGCGCTTCGGCGCGCTCTAGGCGCCAACGCCGCCTTAATGCCTCCCGCCTAGCCTCTTTGCGCAATGCGAACAGGAGGCCCGGATGCGCTGGCTGGAGCGGATCGAGCAGATCTTTGACGGCGTCTTGCGCCTGATCGATTTCGCCGTCATTGGCGGAACAGCCGCCATCGCAGGCTGGGCGGCGTGGTGGATCACATGACCTGCGCCCCGCGCCGCCCTCACTTTTTATGGGAGCGCCGCGGGTTGATAG
>CAZLOV010000020.1:2761-26125 GCA_964561235.1 uncultured Caulobacterales bacterium | reverse complement strand
CGTTCCACGTTGCGCGCGAACGCATCCGCCGAGCCGAAGACGTCGACCATGACGGAGTGGTCGATGACGAGGTCCACCGGCACGAGCGGATTGACCGATTTCGGATCGCCGCCCAGGGCCTGCGTCGCGTCGCGCATCGCGGCGAGATCGACGACGGCGGGCACGCCGGTGAAGTCCTGCATCAGGACGCGCGCGGGACGATAGGCGATCTCGTGCTGGGATTTGCCGGTCTTCACCCAGTCGGCGACCGCCTGGATGTCTTCCCTGGTGACCGTGCGGCCGTCTTCGTGGCGCAGCAGGTTCTCAAGCAGGACCTTGAGCGTGTAGGGCAGCCGCGACACGCCGGTCAGACCGTTGGCCTCGGCGGCCTTCAGGTCGAAATAGGCGTAGCTCTTCCCGTCGATGACGAGGTCCTTGCGGCAATTGAAACTGTCGAGAGAGGCCATGGCGTCGGATGCATCCTCATTTGCAATGCGGGGACGCGAGGACCCGGACGGTAGCGACCGCCGGCGGGCGCCGCGGGGGCGAAAGCTTCGCCGGCGCGCGGTCCCCGCGGAGAACCGCCGGGGGCGCAGCCGGACGCAGGCGCGTTTCTATCCCTGCTGCGCTTGGGCCGCAATCGCCCTGACGCCGCTGCGCTCATCAGCATTTCGTCCAAGCGCCAAGCGGGCTATGCCTCAGCCCATGACCGGCCTGTTTCAAATGTATGAGAGCGCCCCGCGGCTTGAGGTCGAAGCCCTGCGCATTGCGCGCGGCGGCCGCGTGCTCGCCGACGGCGTGACCTTCTCTTTGCGGTCCGGCGAGGCGCTCGTCGCGCTCGGACCCAATGGCGCGGGCAAGACGACGCTTTTGCGCGCCATCGCCGGGCTGGTCCGGCCGGAGGCGGGCGCCGTCAGGGTCCGGCCCGATGCGGCGGGCGCGGTTGGTTTCCTTGGCCATGCTGAAGGCCTGAAAGCCGCCGAGACCCCGCGCGAGGCCGTGCGCTTCTGGACGGCGCTCGACGGCGGCGGCGCTTCGCTGGCCGAGGAAGCCTTGCACGCCGTGGGGGCTGAGGCCTTCGCAGACCGCGCCGCCTCAAGGCTCTCCGCCGGTCAGAAGCGCCGCGCCGCCATGGCCCGGCTCGCCGCCCAGCGCCGCCCGGTCTGGATTCTCGATGAACCCGCAGCCCCGCTTGATCCTGGCGGACGGGCGATGTTGCGCGATCTCGCGTGCCGGCACCGCGCCGCGGGCGGGCTGGTGCTCGCCGCCACCCACATTGATCTGGACTGGCCGAACGCCGCACGGCTGACCTTCGCTGCGGCGGGCGAACCGGCATGAGCGCGGGCTTCGCTGCGGTCTTTGCGCGCGAGCTGCGGCTCTCTTTCGCCGGCGGCGGCGGACCGGCGGGCCCGTTCGCCTTCAATCTCGCCGCCCTGACGCTGGCGCCGCTGGCGATCGGCCCGGACCCGGCCGCGCTGGCCGCCGCCGGGCCGGGCGTGGTCGCCTTCGCCTTCCAGCTCTCGACGCTGCAGGCCGCCGAGCGCCTGTTCGGCGACGACGCCGCCGACGGCACGCTGGAGCTCTACGCGCTCTCCGGCGCCAGCCTCAGCCTGATCTGCGCGGCGCGCCTGCTCGGCTTCACCGCCGCAACGCTCTGGCCTGCGCCCGTGCTTGCGTTCGCCGGCGCAGTCTCCTACGGCATCGCGCCGCCCGCCGCGCTGGCGCTCGCCTTCGCCATGCTGCTCGCCCTGCCGGGTCTGGCCCTGATTGCGGGTTTCGCAGGCGCGCTCGCCGCCGGGCTCAAGCGCGCAGGGCTGCTCATCGCGCTGGTCGCCGCGCCGCTGCAGGTGCCGCTTCTGGTCTTCGCCGCGGGCGCGGGGCGCGAGGCGGCGACCGGGGGCGGAGCGTACGCCGCCAATCTCATGCTCGCCGCCGCGATGAGCCTCGCCGTTCTCGCGCTTGCCCCGTTCGGCGCGGCCGCTGCGCTTAAAGCGCGGCTCGAATAGAGCCATACTGCGCGCCGTGCGGCTCCGGGCCGCGCTTGCCGCTGCAATCGCGACGGATTAGCTCAACGCCTATGTGGTCCTATTTCGCAAACCCTGACCGGTTCGACCGTCTCGCCCGCACCCTGATCCCCTGGAGCGCGGGCCTCGCCGCGGCGCTTTTTGCTGTCGGCGTTCCCTGGGCGCTGGTTTTCTCGCCGCCGGATTACCAGCAATCCGAGACCGTGCGGATCATGTATGTCCATGTGCCGGCGGCCTGGCTTGCGATGGCGGGCTATGCGGCGATGGGGACCGCGAGCTTCATCTACTTCGTCTGGCGGCATAACCTCGCAGACCTCGCCGCACGCGCGATCGCGCCGATCGGCGCGGCGTTCGCCTTCCTGTGCCTTGCGACCGGCGCGCTCTGGGGCAAGCCGACCTGGGGGGCCTGGTGGGTATGGGACGCGCGCCTGACCTCGATGCTTGTCCTGTTTCTCCTTTTTCTCGGCTACATGGCGCTGCGCGCCGCGATCGAGGACGAAAAGACCGCAGCACGGCTCTCCGCCCTGCTGGCGATGGCGGGGCTGATCAATCTGCCGATCATCAAGTTCTCGGTGGACTGGTGGAACTCGCTTCATCAGCCGGCAAGCGTCTTCCGGTTCGACGGGCCGACCATCCACGCCTCCAAGCTCTGGCCGCTCGCCTTCATGGCGCTCGGCTTCACCCTGCTTTTCACAGCCCTTGTCATGTCGGGCGTGCGCACGCTGATCGCCGAGCGCCGCGCGCAGGCGCTGGAACGCCGGCTGGAGGAGCGCCGCACGTCGGCGGCGCCGCCGCGCGTCACGGTCACGCCAGCCCAGGCGGCGCGCACATGATCGAGTGGCTCGCCATGGACGGGTACGCCGGCTTCGTCTGGACCGCCTGGGGGCTCACCTTGCTGGTCACGGGCGGGGTGATCTACGCCGCGCTGGCGCGCCGCGCGGCGGCTGCGGAGCGGCTGAAGCGGCTTGAAGCCGAGCTTTCAAAGCCCGAGGCGGGTCGATGAGCGGACGCGTTCTTCTCTGGGCGCCGCTGGCCTCCGTGGTTCTCCTGGCCGGCCTGTTCGCCATCGCGCTCATGTCCGATCCGGCCGACCGCAGCGCGGACGACCCCCGCATCGGCGTGTCGCTGCCGGCGCTGCCCTTGCAGGAGGCCGAGGGTCTGACCGGGTATGACCTGGCCGCGATCGAGGGGCCCTATCTCCTCAATTTCTGGGCGAGCTGGTGCCCGCCTTGCCGGGTCGAGCATCCGACCTTCGAGGTGCTCGACGAGGCGGGCGTGCCGATCTACTCGATCATCTACAAGGACGAAACGCGCGATGCGCGCCGGTTCCTGGCTGAGCTGGGCGACGTGTTCGAGGCGCACATGGCCGATCCGGAAGGCCGCGCGGCGATCGAGCTCGGCGTGACAGGCCCGCCGGAGACCTTCGTTATCGATGCTCAGGGGGTCGTGCGCGCCCGGTTCCGCGGCGCGGTGACGGAGGATGTCTGGCGTACGCGGCTGGGACCGGTCTGGGAGGAGGCGGTGGCAGCCGCCGCCGCTGACCGTCCGGAAGGCTAGGCCTTTTTCTTCTTTTTCTTCTTGGCCTTGGGCTTCTTGGCCTTTTCCGCCTTCTCGGCCTTCGCTCGGGCCTTTTCCTTTGCGGCGGCCTTTTCTTCCTTGAGCTTGACCTTCTCGGCCTGCACCGCCTCGTCGTCCTTGTCGATCGTCGACGCGATGCGGGTGAGGCTCTCGATGAAGGCGGCGCGCTTGCTCTTGGGCAAGGCGGAAAGGATCGCCTCGTCCGCCGCGGCGGCGCCGTTGCGCACGGTCTCGAACAGCGCCCGGCCCGCCTCGGTGAAGCGCACGGCGTTGGCGCGCGCGTCGTGAGCGGCGCGCTCGCGCAGGAGCAGGCCCTTGCCGGCCATGCGCGAGACGAGCTCGGCGAGCGTCGAGCGGTCGATGCCGGTCGCCTTGACGAGCTGGGTCTGGGTCAGACCCTCTTCAGCGGCGACGGCGCTCATGACCGCGAACTGGCGCTGGGTGACCTCCACCCCGCCGGTGATCTCCGCAAAACGCTCCGCGGCGAACTGCTGGGCGCGATGCAGAAGATGTCCGGGCGACGCGCCAAGATCGAAACCGGTCTCTTCGGTCATATGTTCCTCAACGTCCGGCCAATGACGAATGAACTCTAACCCCGCAGTGTGGCGTTTGCATGTCAAATTTATCCGCGTCCGGAGATTTTTGGCTGCGCCTCGCGATGCACGGAGCGCGAAATGACCCATCCAGACTTCACGATCGCCGTGCCTGAAGGCGACGACCGGGAACGGCGGATCTGCCGAACCTGCGGCTTCATCGATTACGTGAACCCGCGGATCGTCGCCGGGTCCGTGGTCGCGGACGAGGCGGGACGCATCCTCATGTGCCGCCGCGCGATCGAGCCGCGCTCCGGCTTCTGGACCTTGCCGGCCGGCTATATGGAGCAGGCCGAAAGCGTCGCCGCCGCCGCGGCCCGCGAGGCGCAAGAGGAAGCCTGCGCCCAGATCGAAACGCATGCTCTGATGGCGGTGTATTCCATCCCGCGCATCTCCCAGGTGCAGATCTTGTTCCGGGCGCGGCTGACGAGGCCCGGGGTTTCGGCCGGACCCGAGAGCAAGGAAGTCGCCTTCTACGACTGGGACAGCCTGCCGTGGACGGAACTCGCCTTCCCTTCAGTCGGCTGGGCGTTGCAGGACTGGAAATCCGGCGCCGGCCTCAGCGGCGCGCCGCCGGCCATACGCACGCAAGGCGAGGATGTCGCGCCCTACTGAGCCTGGGCGCGCGCCAGCACCGCTTTCGCAGCGCGATAGTGCATAGCTTCGGCCATCGATCCGTTCACGTTGACGGCGCCTTTGCCGGCGTTCTCCGGGTTCTCGAAGGCTGCGACGATCGCGCGCGCTTCGGCGAGTTCGCCGGGCTCGGGCGCGTAACCGGCGCGCGCCGGGCCGATCTGGGCGGGATGGATCAGCGTCTTGCCGTCAAAGCCGAGACCGCGTCCGGCGCGGGCTTCCCGCTCCAGCCTCTCAGGATCGCGGAAATCGTTCCGCACGCCGTCGATCGCCGCACAGCCCGCCGCGCGCGCCGCCGCGACAATCAAGGCGAGGTGCGGAACCAGCCCGGTGCGAAGCTCGTCCTGCGGCGGCAGCCGCAGCGCAGCGGCGAGATCGTTCGTGCCCGCCACAAGCGCGCGCAGGCCGGTTGCGTCCGCATAGGCTGTAATTTCGCCCAGCCGGAGGAGGGCGGCGGGCGTCTCGATCATCGCCCAGAGCGGACCGGCGTATCCGGCCTCGTCGAGCGTCCGGCGCGCGTGCTCCAGCGCGGCTGCGCTCTGCAGCTTGGCCAGCAGAACAGCGTCCGGTTGCGCATCGGCCGCCGCTTCGGCGTCGAGCGCAAACGCGTCCTCGTCAGGCGCGGCGGTCCGCAGGACCCGGACAGCGCCGCTTTCCGCCCAGGCGCCCAGCGCCTGCGGCGCTGCGGCGCGCGCGGCGGGCTTGGCCTCCGGAGCGACCGCATCCTCAAGGTCAAGGATCAGCGCATCCGGATTCAGGCCCGACGCCTTCTCCACGGCGCGGGGCTTGTCGGCGGGCACGAACAGGCAGGCGACAAGCGGGCGCGGGTCTTCCGTCATGGCGAAACCGTCTATAGCTCAGCGTCATGCCACCCTTAAACGCTCCGGCCGCGCCCGTCCTGCTTCTCTCCAGCCTCGTGGCCGCCGACGCCGTCGGCGGCGGCGCAACCCAGGCGCGGCTGCGGGCGAACGGGATCGCCTGCGATCTCATCCCCACCGTGGTGTTCGGGCGCCATCCGGGCCGCGGCGCGCCCGGCGGCGGGCCGGTTGCCGACGCCGTTTTCGAAGGCGCGCTGGAAGGCTATCTCGCCCAGAGGCCGCGCCCACGCGCGATTGCGTGCGGATATTTCGCCTCGCCCGCCCAGGTGGAGGCGGCCGCGCGCGCCATCGACCGGGCGCGCGCGGCCAGCCCGGACCTTCTGGTCCTCGTGGACCCCATTCTCGGCGACGCCGGACGGCTTTATGTGCCGGAGCCCGTCGCGCGCGCCGTACGAGACGCGCTCGTGAGCCGCGCGGACGTGCTGACGCCCAACCTGTTCGAGCTGGGCTGGCTCTCCGGCGCCGCCGCAGTCACGCCCGAAGCGGCGGCGGAACAGGCCAGGCGGCTCGCGCCGATCGTCTTCGTCACCGGTCTGTCCGAGTACGACGATCGCATCGGCGCGCTTGCCGTGACACGGAACGATGTCCGTTATCAGGATGCGGAGCGTCTGCCGGATGCGCCAAACGGCACAGGCGATCTCTTTGCAGCCGAGATATTGTCCAGGTTGCTGGACGGCGCGTCCGTGCGCGACGCATTACGGCATGCCGAACATGCCGCATCCGGCGCAGTGCGTGCGGCGGCGATGCTGGGACGCGACGGGCTGCAGGCTGATTTCGCCAGCTCGGGCCCGTTTCCGCCGCCGGTCCCGCGCCGCCTCGGCGCCGGCCGGCCGGCCCATGTGGTCGGCCTTGACGGGGCGCCCGGCGGGTGGGCGGGTGTCGTGCTGGATCTCAACGGGATCGAGCCGCCGCGCGGACCGGAGCTGTTTGCAAGCTTCAAAGCCGTGCTGGAGGATCCGCGCGCGTTCCGGATCATCGCCGTGGACATGCCGATCGGCTTTGCGCAAAGCGCTGAAGCAGGCGGGCGCGCCTGCGAGCGTATGACCCGGTCATACCTGGGGCCCCGGCGAAGCTCGGTGTTCGCCTCGCCGCTCCGGCCCGCCCTGGCCGCGCAGAGCTACGCCGACGCGCTTGCACGCAACCGGGCCGCCGGCGGGCCGGGCCTGTCCCGGCAGGCGTGGAACCTGTTTCCGAAGATGCGCGAAATCGACGCCTTGATGACCCCGGCGCTTGAGGGATGCGTCTTCGAGACCCATCCCGAGCTCGTGTTTGCTCAACTGGCCGGCCGGCCGATGGCGCACGCCAAGCGCACCCCGCAGGGCCGCAGCGAGCGTCTGGCGGTGCTGGCGGCCTACGGTCTGTCCCCCGAGTTTTTCGAGCCGCATCCCTTTCGGCGCGCCGATGCGGCGCCGGACGACCTGGTTGACGCCGCAGCGCTTGCGCTCTCGGCGGTGCGGATCGCGGAAGGCGAGGCCGTGTGCCTGCCCGAAGATCCGCCCCGCGATGAAAAGGGCCTGCGCATGGCGATCTTCGCCTGAGCCTTGAAGGGGCGCGCCGGCTCGGCTAACCGGGCCTCATGAGCATTGAGATAAGGGGGTTCTGCGCCCCGGGGTTCGACGGCGTCCGCGACGTCTTCGCCCGCAATTTCGCCGAACGCGACGAGCTGGGCGCGCGCTTCACGTTCCAGCGCGACGGCGAGACGCTGGTCGACATCCATGGCGGCTGGGCGGATCGCGCCCGAACCCGGCCCTGGGGGCCGCAGACGCTGGTTCCGGTCTTCTCGACCGGCAAGGCGGTGACGGCGCTGGTCATGGCGTGGCTCGCCGGCGAGGGCCGCATCCGCTACGCCGACCCCGTCGCCGATCACTGGCCGGAATTCGCCCAGGCCGGCAAGGATGCGATCACCATCGCCCAGGCGCTTTCGCATCAGGCGGGGCTTTCCGGCGTTTCCGAGGAGATGGACCCCGCCGAGTGGTTCGACCGCGAGGCGATCGAGGCGCGCATCGCCAACATGGCGCCGCTCTGGCCTTTCGACGGCACCTCCGGCTACCACCCGATCAGCTTCGGGGTCATCGCCGACGCGGTCGCGCGCCGGGCCGACGTGAAGGGGCGCACGATCGGCGCCATCCTTGCCGAAGAGATCGCCGGGCCGGCCGGCGCGGATGTTCATATCGGGCTGGCCGAAAGCGAGCACGACCGCGCCGCCGAGCATGTGCTGCCGAAATCCGTGCCCGACATGGGCGCGATCGATCCGATCAAGCAGGCGGCCTTTCTCAATCGCTGGTCCTCGCCCGGACGCCGCGGCGCCGCGGCCTGGCGCTCCGCAGAGCTGCCCGCGGCGAACTGCCATGCCACCGCAGAGGGGCTCGCGACCGTGCTTCAGGGCTTCGCGCGGCGCGGCCGCATCGGAGAGGCCCAGCGGGTGGCGCCGGATGCGGTGGAGGCGGCCATGGCGGAGCAGGCCGCCGGGCCGGACCGGGTGCTGCCGTTCGATCTGTCCTTCGGCGCCGGCGTGATCCGCAATCGCGACAGCGGCGCCTTCGGGCCGCAGGCGGACGCTGTCGGGCATTACGGCATGGGCGGTTCCTGCGCGCTCGCCGATCCGGTCGATGCGGTGACGGCGGCCTATACGCCCAACCGGATGCAGCCGGTGCTGTTCGGCGACGACCGTGCGCGCGATCTGATCTCGGCCGCTTATGCGGCTCTTTGAGCCTGAAATGAAAACCGGCGCGGGAGAAGCTCCCGCGCCGGCTTGTCTTGTCACGCTGTCAGGCGGCCGGAATTAGTCGGCGGCCTGCAGGTTGACGGCCTTCGGGCCCTTGCCGCGCTTGTCCGGCTCGGTTTCGAAGGTGATGCGCTGACCGTCGGTCAGGCCTTCCATGCCCGCCGCGTGCACGGCGGAGATGTGCACGAACACGTCCTTGCCGCCATCATCCGGGGTGATGAAGCCGAAGCCCTTGGTGGTGTTGAAGAACTTCACAATACCAGTCGTCATGTCTAACTGCTTTCCACGTCGCGCCGCGTCCGGCGCGCAATAGGCGTCAACCGCGCAGCGTCCTGCACGGGGAACGGACTTCCAATACGGGGAAAGCTGGTCGGAGAGGGGCTTGAGGCCGCAAAACCGGTACTCGGCGTCAAGACGCTTTGCATAGTCAGTATTCCACCGGGCCTTAATCGCAAGACCGCCCGTTGAGCGCAATATGCCCGAAAACGCGACCTATCACAAGCAGAGCTGAACATCGCCTCTTGCCGCCGATGTCCGCCAGGCGCGAAGCTTCATGCATGCCTCGCCGCAAACGCCTCTCCGCGCTCGAGCGCTCGCGCCTCCGGCAGGCGTCCGCACGCCGGCGCGGGCCGGATCCCGCGGACATGATCCGCTATGCGGGCCTGGGCGTGGCGGTGCTGTTGTTCCTGGCCGTCGGCGCCGGCTTTCGGAGCGACGCGTTCGGATCGCGGCTGCAGGGCGTCTTCGCGGCGTTCGCCCCGGCCGCCGAGCCGCTTCTTTTCGGCCTGAGCCTTCTGGAATGGATCGCCGCAGCGCTGGCGCTTGGCCTCGTCGGCTGGATGCTGACGGCGAGCCTCCGGCGGAAGGACTGAAGCGGAGCCTTTGCCCCGGCCTGACGGCGGCGTATCGAGAACGCCCGTCCAATGTCCGTTCAGGAGCCCCCCATGGGTCTTTCCATCGCCGTCTATGGAGCCACCGGCGCGGTCGGCAAGGAGATGCTGACCATTCTCGCCGAACGCCTCTTTCCCGCCGACGCGGTGCATGCGCTCGCCACGCGCAAGTCCGTCGGCGTGGAGCTGACCTATGGCGAGAAGACCCTGACGGTGAAGGACGCGGAGACGTTCGACTTCTCCGGCGTCGATCTCGTGCTGATGAGCGCGGGCGGAGACGTCTCGAAGGCCGCCGCTCCGAGGATCGCAGCCGCCGGCGCGATCGTGATCGACAATTCCTCCGCCTGGCGCATGGATCCGGACGTGCCGCTTGTCGTGCCCGAGGTGAACCCTGAAGCGCTGGACGCGCCCCTGAAGAAGGGCATCGTCGCCAACCCCAACTGCTCGACGATCCAGACGGTGGTCGCGCTCAAGCCGATCCATGACCGCGCGCGCATCCGGCGCGTGTCCGTCGCCACATATCAGTCCACCTCCGGCGCCGGACAGGAGGCGATGGATGAATTGTGGACCCAGACGCGTGCGATCTACGTCAACGACCCTATCGAGCCTTCCGCCTTTCCCAAGCAGATCGCCTTCAACGTCATTCCGAAGATCGACGTGTTCATGGAGGACGGCGCCACGAAGGAAGAATGGAAAATGACGGTCGAGACCAAGAAGATGCTCGATCCGTCGATCCGGCTTTTTGCGACGTGCGCGCGGGTGCCTGTTTTCGTGGGCCATTGCGTCGCCGCCCACCTGGAGCTCGAGGAGGAGCTCGACCCGGAAGAGGCGCGCTCGATCCTGCGCGAAGCCCCGGGGCTCATGCTGATCGACCGCGCCGACGAAAGCGATCCCGCCTTCGTCACGCCCGTGGAGAGCGTTGGCGAGTTCGCCACTTTCGTCAGCCGCGTCCGCAGCGATCCGACGGTGGAGAACGGTCTGGCGATGTGGATCGTCTCGGACAACCTTCGCAAGGGCGCGGCGCTCAACGCCGTGCAGATCGCGGAGACGCTGCTCAACCGGGGGCTGCTGAAACGCTGACCTCGCGATCACGTCCTTCAAGCTTGGTTAACCGCCGCGCCGCACGGTGATAACCTTCCAAGACCGCTTGAAGGATACTCTGTTCATGGAGCTCGGCGGCCTGATCGTACGGCTGGCGGATCATGTTCGCGATGCGCTTGTCGTGACGCGGCTCGATCCCGGCGATCCCGAACGCCGCCCGCGCATCGTATGGGTCAACGCCGCCTTCACGGCGCTGACCGGTTACGACCGGGACGAGCTTCTCGGGCGCGGCCCGGGCATGCTCGACGGACCGGCGACGGACCCCGAGGCGCTCAAGCGGCTGCGCCGCGACATTCGTGAGGCGGGTTTCGGCAAGGTCGAACTGGTCCAGTACCGCAAGGATGGCGGGACCTTCGAGGCTGAAGTCGAGGTGCAATATGTCGACGGGCTCGGCGGCGATAGCGGCGCCGAGCACTGGGTCGTCATCATGCGCGACATCACCGAGCAGAACCGGCTCCGCGCGGATGCCCGCCGGACGAACCAGCTGCTCGAGCAGGTCCTTGAGCTCTCGGGCATCGGCACCTGGGAGATCGACGTTGCGGAGGGCTTTCCGCGCTGGGACCGGACGACCAAACGCCTGCACGAGGTCGAGCCGGACTTTCAGCCCGACATGGAGACCGCGCTCGACTTCTATCCCCCCGAGGCGCGCGCCCAGGTGCAGGCCGCGGTTCAGCGCGCGGTGGAGGCGGGCGAACCGTGGGAGATCGAGAGCGGTTTCGTCACCGCGAAGGGCAATGCGCGCTGGGTGCGAAGCGCCGGCAAGGCCGAGTACGGAGCCGACGGCGCGCCGACGCGGCTTTTCGGCTTCTTCGAGGACATCACGGAGCGCCGCGAGCGCGAACGCGCCAATGAGGAACTCTCCCGAAGGCTCGATGTGGCCCTGCGCGCCGCCAAAATGGGCGTCTGGGAGCTGGAGCGCGAGATCGACGTCCTGAACTGGGATGACGCGACGCGAGAGCTCTACGGCGTGAAGAAAACGGGCGGCCCGCTCAGCTTCAAGGACTGGGCGGCCTGCATGCATCCTGACGACGTGGTGGCGGCGACGGAGGCGATCGGCCGGGCCATCGGCGGCGGTCAGGAATTCAACCAGCTTTTTCGCATCATCCTTCCGGATGGGCAAACCCGGCATGTCGCCGGACGCGGGCTCGTGCGAACCCGCGAGGACGGGATGACCGTCGTTACAGGCGTGAACTGGGACGTGACCCATGAGGTGGAGGCGCGTAGCGCGCTCGAGACGCTGTCCAGCCGTCTCGATATCGCGCTGTCCGCCGCCGGGGCGGGAGTGTTCGAGTACGACCTTTCAACGGGCGAGGTGTACTGGGACGGCCGCGATTTCGAGATGCACGGCTGGAGCGATCCCGGCCGCCCGCTCAGCTATGAGGACTGGGAACAGTTTGTTCATCCCGACGATATCGCCGCAGCGGCCGAGGCGGTGCGCGTCGCCGCTGAGACGCGCGGCGTTTTCGACCATCGCTACCGGATCATCCGCAAGGACGGCGAAGAGCGCGTCGTCCACGGCAAGGCGCTGGTCAAGGAATCCGCGCGCGGCCGCTGGGTGATGACCGGGGTGAACTGGGACGTGACCGAAGAGGTGCGCGTGCGGCGCGAGCTCGAGCAGCGCCGCGTCGAGGCGGAGGCCGCCAATCTCGCCAAGTCGCGCTTCCTCGCCACGATGAGCCATGAAATCCGCACGCCCCTCAACGGCGTGCTCGGCATGACCCAGCTCCTTGAAATGACCGGGCTCGACGACAAGCAGCGCACCTATGCGCGCACGATCCGTTCCTCAGGCGAGAGCCTTCTGGGCCTCATCGACGACGTGCTGGACATCGCCAAGATCGAAGCGGGCAAGCTGGAGCTCGACGAGCGCGCCTTCCAGCTCCGCGGCATGATCGAGGCCGCCGCCGACACCGTGAGGGCGCAGGCGCTGGAGAAATCCCTCCGCCTCGTGCTCGATGTCGACGCATCCCTGCCCGCCTGGGTGATGGGCGACGACAAGCGCGTGCGCCAGGTGCTCATCAACCTGCTCGGCAATGCGGTGAAATTCACCGATGAAGGCGGGGTCACCGTCTCGGCCCGCGCCGGAGACGGCGACCGCATCCGCTTCGAGGTCGCAGACACCGGACCGGGCGTGCCCTCCGATCAGCGGGCCGTCATCTTCGAGCGCTTCGCCCAGGCTGATATGAGCGCGACGCGCCGTCATGGCGGGGCGGGGATGGGCCTGGCCATCGCCGCCGAGCTTGTCGGCGTCGCCGGAGGCGAGATCGGCGTGTCGGACGCACCCGGCGGCGGGGCGGCGTTCTGGTTCACCTGGCCGCTGCTCGCAGGCGCCCGCACCTGCCCGGCGTCCCCGCAAGCCGCCGCGCAGCCCTTCGATGGCGCCGCCGCCGGCGCACGCGTGCTGGTGGCGGAGGACAATCCGGTCAACGCCGAACTGATGCAGCAGTTTCTCGCCGAGTACGGCTACGCCGCCGAGATCGTGGGCGACGGCGAGGCGGCGCTTGAGCGCCTGTCGCAGGAGACGTTTGAAACCGTGCTGCTTGATCTTCACATGCCGGGCAAGAGCGGCGAGGAAGTCCTCAAACGCCTCCGCGAAAGCTCCGGACCGAACCGGGACGCGCGCGTCTTCATTCTCACAGCCGACACCAGCCTTGGTTTGAGCGCGCGCCTTGAAGCGGCCGGCGCCGAGCGTTGCTTCACCAAGCCGTTGAATCTCGCCGAACTCGGCCTGGCGCTCGACGCGCCGCCGCGGCGCGCCGCCTCGATCGCCGGAGCGTGATCAGCCGCGCGGCGCGACGGCGATGACAGGGCGGCCGCGCCGGTCTATCCCGCCGCGATGACACAGAAACGCGCCCCCGGCGAGCCTGCGAATACGCCGACCTCCGCTCCGCCCGGGGGCGCGCGCCTCGACCCGGGGCGGGCGGCGCTGACCGCGTTCTCCGGTTATGTCGTTTGGGGTTTCTCGCCGCTTTTCTACCAAGCGATCGGCTATGCGGATGCGTTCGAGATCGTGCTTCACCGGGCGATCTGGTCTCTGCCGTGCTTGCTGCTGCTTCTGCACATGGCTCGCCGCGTTCCCGAGGCGCTGGACGTGCTTGGCGACCGGCGCACCGTCCTTCTGCTGCTCGCCAGCTCGGCCCTGATCGCGGCGAACTGGTGGCTTTTCATTTTCGCCGTCAACAGCGGGCGCGTTCTGGACGTCTCGCTTGGCTATTTCATCAATCCGCTCATGAACGTCGCTGTGGGCGTGTTCATCGCGCGCGAGCGCTTCGGCGCGCTGCGCATGGCGGCGGTGGGGCTCGCTGCGCTTGGCGTGCTCAACCAGATCTTCGCCGTGGGCGTGTTTCCGTGGATCGGGCTGACGCTGGCGGTCACGTTCACGCTCTACGGCTACATCCGAAAGACGATCGCGGTCGACGGCCGGGTCGGCCTGTTCTGGGAAGTGGCGGTGATGGCGGGCCCGTCGGCGCTGGCGCTGCTGCTTCTGCCGGGCCTTGGCGCGCCCTCGCACTTTCTGGAGGGGCCGGGCCAGGCGCTCGGGCTGATCCTGACGGGGCCGATGACGGTGGCGCCGCTCCTCCTGTTCATCATCGGCGCGCGCGGGGTGCATTTCGCCACGCTGGGCGCGCTGCAGTTCGTCGCCCCGACGCTCCAGTTCGTCATCGGGCTTGCGACCGGAGAGCCGTTCAGCACCGCCTATGCGGCCACCTTCATCCTGATCTGGCTCGGGCTTGGCGTATTCGTCTACGATCTGATGCGCTTTGCGGCCAAGACCCGCCGCGCCGTCTGACCCGCGCCGTCTCGAAGGCCTCCATGACCGACATGCCTCCAGCGCGCCGCATCAATGCCGGCGAACTCACCCTGAGCGTCCACGAGGCCGGTCCTGAAACCGGACCGCTGGTGGTGCTGCTTCACGGCTGGCCTGAAACCGCGCTGACCTGGGCGGGGCAGATCGAAGCGCTGGCGGCGGCGGGCTATCGCTGCGCCGCGCCGGATCTGCGCGGCTTCGGCGCCTCCGATGCGCCCCATGCCGTTGAGGACTACGCGATCGACCGGCTCGTGGCCGATCTCGACGGTTTGATCACCGCGCTGGGCCGGGACCAGGCGGTGGTCGTCGGACACGACTGGGGCGGCATTCTCATGTGGCACGCCGCCTGCCTCATTCCGCAGCGCTTCCAGGCCGCGATCGGGGTGAACACGCCCCATCTGCCGCGCGGCGCCCGGCCGCCGACGGAGGTTTTCCGCGAGCATGGCGGCGAGGAACACTACATCCTGCGGTTCCAGGACGAAGCGATGGACGGCTTCTTCGAGGGCCGTGAGCGGGCGTTCTTCGATTTCGTCTATGGCGCGCCGCCGCCGGTCGCCGATCTCGAAAAGCTGCCCGCCTCCGTCACGCACCTTCCCAGGCGTTTCGAACGCTTCCTCGAGCGCGGCGGCCTGAAAAGCGAGGAGGATGTCGTGGCGCCGCCGGACGTGCGCGCAGCCATGGCCGACGCCTACGCCCGAAGCGGCTTCCGGGGCGGCATGAACCTCTATCGCAACATGGATGCGAACTGGGAGCGCATGGGCGGCGTCGATCACCGCCTCTCCATGCCCTGCTACATGATCTCGGCGGAATGCGACTTCATGCTGCCCCCCAAGCTCGCCGGCTGGATGCCGGCGCTGTGCCCGGACCTCGAACTCGACCTCATCCCGGAGATCGGCCACTGGACGCAGCATGAGGCGGGTGAGGGTCTGAACGCGCGGCTGCTCGACTGGCTGGGCCGGAGGGCCCCTCCGCATTAACTATGTCGGCGGCTTGCGCCGCCTGGGGGTGTGGATGATCAAAATTCGCCGCGATGACGCGAACCGGCTGAACATTCTCGAAATTTTCGGGCCCTACACGTCGGCGGACGTCTCGTGGTCGATCGAGCGGTTCAACGAACCCGACTTCAGCGTGGAATATGACCGGTTAAGCGTTTTCCGCAGCGCCGCCGACATCGAAATCACGCCTGACGATCTTGTTGCGCTGACCTATGGCATCGCCCGGAGCCTGGCGCGCCGTACGAGCCCGGGGCGCGCTCGCGGGGCGGTGGTGGTGCCGGGGGAGGATCATCCGCTCGCCTCCGCGTTTCCCATGTTCACGTCCGGCGATCCGCAGGCCCGGATAGAACAGCGCCTCTTCAAGAGCGTTGAAGAGGCGCTGGACTGGCTCGAGCGGCCGCGCGGCCTCGACTGGCGCGCCGGCCCGGTGATCTGGACGAACGGCTAGGCGGCGCGCTTGAGCGCCTGTTCGGCATGCCTGGCCATGAAGGCCTTCATGCGCGGGGCGATCTCCTCGCGGAAGCGCCGCCCGTTGAACACCCCGTAATGGCCGACGCCGGGCTGGATGTAGTCCAGCTGCATCGATTTCGGCAGGCCCGAGCACAGATCGTGGGCGGCCTGCGTCTGGCCGATGCCGGAGATGTCGTCGTTCTCGCCCTCGACGGTCATGAGCGCCACGTCGGTGATGGTTTCCGGACGCACCAGCCGACCCTTGCAGACCAGCTCGCCCTTCGGCAGCAGGTGCTTCTGGAAGACCTCCTCGATCGTGTCGATGTAAAACTCCTCGGTCATGTCCATCACCGAGAGGTACTCGTCGTAGAATGCGCGGTGCTTCTCCGCGCTGTCGCCGTCGCCGTCCACGAGATGCTTGAAGAAGGTGTGGTGGGCGTCGACGTGGCGGTCCCAGTTCATGTTGATGAAGCCGGTGAGCTGCAGGAAGCCCGGATACACGCGCCGCATGCCGCCCGGATACATGGCGGGCACGGTGTGGATCAGGTTGTCCTTGAACCAGGACAGCGGGCGCTCCTCGGCGAGCTTGTTCGGCACGGTCGGCGATTTCCGGGGATCGATCGGCGAGCCCATGAAGGTCATCGAGACCGGCCGCGCGGGGTCCTTGTCCTCGGCCATCAGCGCGATCGCAGCGAGCGTCGGCGGACCCGGCTGGCAGACGGCGACGACATGCCCGCCGGGGCCGATCTGCGCGATCATCTCGCGGACGTATTCGATATAGTCGGCCAGCGCGAAGCGGCCTTCGAGCACAGGCACCATCCGGGCGTCCGCCCAGTCGGTGACGTAAACCTCGTGGTCGGGCAGGAACGCTTCCACCGTCGAGCGCAGAAGCGTGGCGTGGTGGCCCGACATCGGGGCGACGAAGAGAACCTTCTGGTCGTTGATTTCAGAGACCTTCACGCCGCGCGCGCGGGCGAGCGCCGCGCGGTCCCGCTTGAAATGCAGCAGGTTGCAGAACGACTTGTTCAGCACGTTCTCGACCTCGAGATCGATGCGCTCGCCGTTCAGCATGATTGGCGACAGGCCCCAGTCAGGCTTGCCGTAATACCGGGTCAGGCTCTCAAAGAGGTCCGCGGCGGCCGCGATGGACCGGCCTGTCAGCGTTTCGGATGCGGGATTCCAGGGCGCGCGCAGCGTGCGTCGGGTGGCGTTGGCGGCGGCGCGCCAGGGCAGCATGGCCGCCCGGCTCAGTTCAACAAATGAATAAAGCATTCGACCTCCTGCCGTCGGCGCGGGCGGAGGCCCGCGTCGGCGTGATCGGGCTTGGGTCCGCTAGGATGCGGGATGATTGTCTAGAAACTCATTAAGGCGGGCGGCGATCCTTTGCGGATCGGCGCCGTGGGGAAAGACCTCCACGAAGCGGCCCTCGCGATCCATCAGGTAGATGAGCGAGGAATGATCGACGAGATACTCGGCCTGCGTGCCGTCATTCTCGACCTTGGCGAAATAGACCCGGTAGGCGTCAGCTGCGGCGCGCACCTGCTCGGGCGATCCGGTGAGCCCGACAAGCCCTTCCGGGAAGGCGGGCGAGGACACATACTCGCGCAGCGCCTCGGGCGTGTCGCGCTCGGGGTCGACGGTGATGAGGACCGGCTGGAATTCCGACGCCTTCTCGGCATCGAGCTGTGCAAGCGCGGCGTCCATGATCTGGAGCGAGAACGGGCACACGTCCGGGCAGTAGGTGAAGCCGAAATAGATGAGCATCGGCCGTCCGCGGAAATCCGCGTCCGTGACCGTTTCGCCGTCCTGATTGACAAGGGTGAACGGTCCGCCGACCTGCGCCTCGCCGGAGGCGCGCACCGCGGCCGGGGAAGCAGCCCCGTCGGCGCCTTGCGGCGGGTTGAGCATCAAAAACGCGAACATGCCGATCAGACCGGCAAGCGCCGCCGCAAGCGGCGCCACGAGAATGAGCGGGGCGTTGATCTTCATCGAACCTCCTCGGCGCGGCGGCGTCTGCAACAGGCGCGCCGCAATGCAGCATGGAGCTTTGACGCGCCGCAGTTAAGCGTGAGTCTCAGCACGCGCCAGTCCCCCTCGCGCAGCCAGGCCGTCGAGAATGGTGCGAAATTCCCTGAAGGCGAGTCAGGCGAAGGTGGTATTGTCTAAGCGCTGGAGGCTTGCCCGCCTGGCGCAGGGCGTGGGATATCAAGGGCATGATCACGCTTGAGCCCGAATGGGAGAAGATCTCGCAGGACGCCGCGCTGACGCCGGTCTTCGGCCGCGTGCGCCTGCGCACGCTGATCATCCTGCGCTGGCTCGCGGTGGTCGGTCAGACCTTCACCGTGCTTTTCGTGCACTATGGTCTCGGCTTTGATCTGCCGCTCGGCGCCTGTCTGGGCGTGATCGCCGCATCGGCCTGGGTCAACGCCTGGCTGACGCTGGCCCTGCCGACCCAGCGCTTCGCCAAGGACTGGGAGGCGGCCGCCCAGCTTGGTTACGACGTCGTCCAGCTGATGGCGCTTCTGGCGCTGACGGGCGGGCTGACCAATCCGTTCAGCGTGATGCTGGTCGCTCCGGTCGTAATCTCCGTCGCCGCTTTGCCCATGCGCTGGTGGCTGGGCATGGCCGGCCTTGCGCTCGCCGGAACGGTGCTGATCTCGCAGGTGCACCTGCCGCTGCCGTGGAACCGGCCCGACCCGGTGCTGCTGCCGCCGACCTACCAGCTCGGCATGTGGATTGCGCTGGTGATCGCGATCGCCTTCACCGCAGTCTACGCGTGGCGCGTCGGCCGCGAAGCGCGGCGCATGGGCACGGCGCTCGCCGCCACGCAGACCGTTCTGGCGCGGGAGCAGAGGCTGTCCGCGCTTGGCGCCCTCTCAGCCGCCGCCGCCCACGAGCTCGGCACGCCTCTGGCGACCATTCAGCTCACGGCGAAGGAGATCGCGCGCTTCGCGGAGTCGCCTGAACTCAAGGAGGACGCCGAGCTTCTGATTTCGCAGGCGCATCGTTGCCGGGAGATCCTCAAGCGGCTGTCGACCACGCAGGAAGCCGCCGACAAGGTGCACGACCGCGTCGGGCTGCAGGCCGCGCTTGAGGAGGCCGCCGCCCCGCTGCATGGGCTTGGCGCCTCGATCGAAGTCACGCTGCGGCCGCCGCGTGAAGGCGATGAGCCGCCGGTTCTGCGCCGGCAGGCGGAACTGCTCTATGCGCTGGGCAATTTCGTCGAGAACGCCGTGGATTTTGCAAAATCCCAGGTGATCATCGAGGGCGCCTGGGACGAGGACGAGATCGCTCTGTTCGTCAGCGACGACGGGCCGGGCTTTCCGCCCGACATTCTCGCCAAGCTGGGCGAGCCTTACGTCACCACCCGCACGCAGATGGAGCCCGGTCATGGCGGACTGGGCCTCGGCGTGTTCATCGCCATCACCCTGACCGAGCGCGTCGGCGGATCGGTGCGGTTTGAAAACGACGGTCCGCGCGGCGGCGCGCGGGTCACCATGAGCCTGCCGCGCAAGGCGGTCAGCGCACCCCCCTTCTTCGAAGCGCGTCCTCCGGCCGACAGCCACGGCGAGGATGCTGCGGTTTCGACTGCGAAAGCTGCCCAGTAGCGCGCCGCGCCCTTCGCTTCTTGTACAAACTGGTCTAGGTCAAAAAAGCCGTCGCGGCGCGCCGATCCGAGAGGTGTTTCACGTGGACGAACTCGATTTGCCTGAAGACCGAAGCCTTTTGATCCTCGACGACGATGCGCCGTTCCGCGCGCGCCTGAGCCGCGCGATGATGCAGCGCGGTTTCGTGGTGTCGGCTGTGGGATCCGTCGCCGAGGCCCTGGAGGTTGCGCGCTCCAACCCGCCCCAATTCGCGGTTGTCGATCTGCGCCTTGAAGACGGCGACGGCCTCGACGTGGTCAAGGCGCTGCACGAGTACCGGCCCGACTGCAAGGCGGTCATGCTCACCGGCTATGGCAATATCGCGACCGCCGTCGCGGCCGTGAAGTCAGGCGCGGTGGACTATCTCTCCAAGCCCGCCGACGCCGACGACGTGGTCAAGGCGCTGCTCGCGGATCCGGAAGCCAAGCCCGCCCCGCCGGAAAACCCGATGAGCGCGGACCGCGTCCGCTGGGAGCACATCCAGCGGGTCTTCGAACTGTGCGACCACAATGTCTCGGAAACAGCCCGGCGGCTGAACATGCATCGCCGCACCCTGCAGCGCATTCTCGCCAAGCGTGCCCCGCGCTGAGCCCTCACCAGGTCCGCATCAGGCGCTCCGCGGCGAGCCGCGCGAAACGCAGAGTGAGGGATTTCCGCCTCGCCCCGGCGAGCGGTTCAGGCGCACTCTCGCGCACGATCGCCGCGCCGAAGCCGTCCGCCACGATCAGGCCTGTCTCAGCCGGGATGAGCTCATGGGGAAAACGTTCGCTCACCGCAAAGTAGAACCGGTCGCACCATTCGGCGTACTCCGGCCATTTCTGGTCGGTGCGGAAATCCGCAACGCCGGATTTGACCTCCACGATGACGATCTCCCCCGCACGCCCCACGCCCAGCAGGTCGGCCCGGCGCCCGCACGGCAGCGGCGCCTCCGGGATGGCGAGGATGTCCAGACCCGCCAGCAGCCGGGCCGCCCCGCGCGCCAGGAGACGCGCGTCGTCGATCAGCGGATTGGCGGCGGAGGCAAGCGGCGCGTCGGTCATCGGCGGCACTGTGTTCGATCTTTGTTCGCGCCGCAAGCCTCAGAGGTTTCCGCAAGGCCGCACGCCGGGGCTCGCCCATGAATGCGCAGGCCTCGACAGCCCGCGCGCCGGTGCATGACGTCCTGATCGTCGGTGCGGGCTTCGGCGGGCTTTGCGCGGCTTACCGGCTCAGGGCCGCCGGAATTGACGATTTTCTTGTTCTCGATCAGGCTGGCGGCGTCGGCGGGACCTGGTGGTGGAACCGCTATCCCGGCGTCGCCTGCGATATTCCGGCGCATTTCTACTGTTTCTCCTTCGCGCCGAACCCGGACTGGTCGAGCGCCTATCCGCCCGGCGCGGAAATCCAGGCCTATCTGGAACGCTTCGTGGAAGAGCAGGGGCTCTCCGGCCGCCTGCACCTCAACCGCCGCGTCGAACGCTTCGTCTTCGAGGAGGAAACCGGCCTCTGGCGGCTGGAAACGGCCGCCGGCGACATTTATCGCGGCCGCCACGTGATCGCCGCGACCGGCTCCCTGCACGAGCCGAAGCTGCTTGCGCTTGAAGGCTTTGACGCATTCCGCGGCCGGCATGTGCATACCGCCCGCTGGCCGGAGGATCTGGACGTGGCGGGCAAGCGCGTCGCGGTCATCGGCAGCGCGGCGAGCGCGATCCAGGCGGCGCCGGCGCTGGCGCGCATGGGCGCGGAGGTCGCCGTCCTGCAGCGTTCGCCGAACTATATCGGCCCGCGCGGCGATCATCCCTACCCGGTCTGGATGCGCCGTCTCCTGAAGCGCGCGCCCTGGCTCATCTCCGCGTTCCGGCTCTATCAGCGCACGCGGCTGGACCGTTTCATCTACCCGATCGTGCGCGGACCCAACCTCCAGTCCGCCCGCGCCCGCGCGATGACGCAGGGCCATATGCGCCGGCATGTCTCGGATCCCGCGCTGCGCGAGGCGCTGACGCCCGACTACGCCATCGGGTGCAAGCGCATGCTGATCTCGGACGATTTCTACGCGGCGCTCGGCTCGGGCGCCGTGAAGCTCGTCGCCAGCGCGGCTTGGCGGTTCGAGCCGGATGCGGTGATCGCCGCCGACGGAACCCGCGCGCCCGCCGACATCGCCGTACATGCCACCGGCTTTGATCTTGGCGCGCACT
This sequence comes from uncultured Caulobacterales bacterium, assembly GCA_964561235.1. Lineage (GTDB taxonomy): Bacteria > Pseudomonadota > Alphaproteobacteria > Caulobacterales > Maricaulaceae > JBCBSP01. Next base: position 4,653 of record CAZLOV010000020.1, on the reverse strand, counting down.
ATCGGAGCCTCGACGTGCGCGGTCCCGGCGGACTCAAGCTGAAGGACCTGTGGGCGACCCGCGCGGAGGGCTATCTTGGCTCGGCCGTCGCGGGCTTTCCCAATTTCTGGCAGGTCGGCGGGCCGAACACGCTTGTCGGCACCACCTCGGTTGTTCACATGCACGAGATGCAGGCGGACTGGATCGTGCGCGCGATCCGGCTGGCGGGCGACGGGCTGATCGCGCCGAAGAAGCGCCTGCAGGACGCCTGGAACGCCCGTGTCCAGAGCGAGCTCGCCTCGACGGTCTGGGCGACGGGCGGATGCTCGAGCTGGTACAAGCGTCCGGACGGTTTCATCGAGACGCTCTATTCCGGCAAGGCGGCGGATTACCGGCGCGATCTCGCACGCTGCGAGGCGGATCAGTTCGAACGTTTCGACCGGCCCGCCAAGGCGGCGCGGGTTGCGGCGCACACCAGGGAGACGGCGGCATGACCGCGACAGGCGCGCTTTATCCTCCAGACGAGCAGGCCTTTCTCGACATCGCCGGAGAAGCCTTCGCCGGCCTGCCCGAGGCGTTCCGGGCCATGTGCGGCAATGTCGTCATCCAGGTGCTCGACTTCGCCGACGAGGAGATCCTAAAGCATTTCGAGATGGAAAGCGCCTACGAGCTCACCGGGCTTTATCACGGCGTTGATCTGACCGCGAAATCGCTGGCCGATCCCAGCCCGGAGCCGGACTACGTGTTTCTCTACCGTCTGCCGATCCTGCTGGAGTGGTGCGAGCGCGGCGATGTCAGCCTCAGGGAGCTCATCACCCACGTTCTGGTGCATGAGATCGGCCATCATTTCGGGCTTTCGGACGACGACATGCACGCCATCGAGGACGCCGCGCAGTAACTACCGAGCCGGGGCTTCAGCCGCCGCGCTGATCCTCGATCCAGGTCCGCATCGTCTCTTCCAGCAGCCAGAGCGGCACCGCGCCCTGCGCCAGAACGGCGTCATGGAAGGCGCGGATGTCGAAGTCCGCGCCAAGCTCGGCCTCGGCCTCCGCGCGAAGCTCGCGGATCAAAAGCTCCCCGGTCTTGTAGGCGAGCGCCTGTCCGGGCCAGGAAATGTAGCGGCTGACCTCGCTTGAGATGTTGAGCGGGGCGAGGGCCGAATTCTCCAGGAAGCAGGCTTCCGCCTCCTCACGATCCCAGCCGTACCAGTGGACGCCGGTATCCGCGACGAGGCGGCAGGCGCGCCACATCTCGTAGGTCAGGGCGCCAAACCGGTCGTACGGGTCTTCATAGAAACCCATGTCGTAGCCGACGAATTCCGCATAGAGCCCCCAGCCTTCGGAGAAGGCGGTGATGCCGCTGTCGCGCCGGAAGTCCGGCACGTCCTCCAGCTCCTGCGTCAAGGCGATCTGGTGGTGATGTCCCGGCACCGCCTCGTGCAGGGTCAGGGCGGGCATCTCGTAGAGCGGGCGCTGGTCGAGCCGGTAGGTGTTGACGATGTAGGCGCCGGCGACCCCGCCGTCGGCGTCGCCGCGCCAATAGCGCGCCGTGGTGTAGTTCGGCGCGAGCGCGGCGGGCACGGGCCGCACGCCGTAGGACAGGCGCGGCAGGGTTCCGAAAAAGGCCGGCATCTGGTCGTCGGCCTTCTTGGACAGATAGCTCGCATAGGCCAGAAGCTCGAACTCTGTCTCCGCATAGAATTGCGGATCGGTGCGCAGGAAGTTCAGGAACTCGCCGAACGAGCCTTCAAAGCCGGTTTCTTCGATGACGGCGTCCATTTCAGCGCGGATCCGCTCGACTTCGGCGAGGCCGCGCTGATGGATCTCTTCCGGGGTCAGCTCCAGCGTGGTGAAGCGCTCGACCAGCGCGGCGTAATACGCGCGGCCATCCGGCAGGGCGTAGGCGCCGAGGCT
>CAZLOV010000020.1:0-2751 GCA_964561235.1 uncultured Caulobacterales bacterium | reverse complement strand
GGCAGATAGGTCTCCCGCATGAAGCGCGCGAGGCTGGCATAGGCCGGCAGGACCTCGCTTTCGACAACCGCAACGGCTTCCCGGCGCAGCCGGCTGCGCTCGTGTTCCGGGATGGTCTCCGGCAGAGCGTCGATGGGGGTGAGGAAACTGCTGGTTTCGGCGTCTTCCGCCGCGAGCGCCTCGATCTGGGCGATTACGCCGGGCACGATTTCGGCTGGTTGCGTCCAGCCGGTCTCCACGCCGTAGAGCAGCCAGGCGCGGTTCTGCGCGAGGTATTCCGGCGTGGCGCGCAGGCGCCGGATCCAGGCCTCAGCCTGTTCGACCGTGCGCGCCCGCGTCGTCAGGGCGGCGAAATTCACCGTCGTATGGAAGCCGCTGTCATTGGTGAAAGGCAGGCGCTGGGTTTCGAACTCCGCCTCCAGAAGCATGTCGTCGATGCGGAATTCCAGAACGGCGAGCGTCGCGCGGTCGTTGGCGGAGAGATCGCCGGCCTCGATCGCCTCCAGCCGGCGCTTGAAGGCCCGCGCCGCTTCGGCGGTTTCACCAAGCGCGCGCGGCGAGAGGTCCGGCAGGCGCGCCGCCGCGTCCAGATCGCCCCGCCGGGCGGCGAACATGACGTCAGTCTCCATTCGGAACGCTTCGTATTCGGAAACCAGGGCGGCCAGCATGGCGGCGTCCGCGCTCTCGCCCGTGGCGATCAGGCCGGTCCGGGGGGCGGCGCCGCCCGTGGCGGACGTTGGGGCGCAGTTGGCGAGCAGGCTTGCGGCGGCGGCGAGAGCGGCGGCTCGGATCATTGAAAGCTCCGTGTCAGGCGGGCGGCGTCACGCCCGGTCGTTCTGGGTCAGACCAAGGCGCTTGGCGAGGGTGGAGTCGGCCATCCGCGCAGGCAGGCGTGTGAACAGCCAGTACTCCAGCGCCCCGGGCGTCACGATCTGGTTGACCGGCGGTTTCGAGGCGGTCAGCGCTTTCTCGACGGCTTTCGCCACGGCGTCCGGCGGCAGGCCCTCGCGTCCACGCTTGAGCATGTAGGCCTGCAGACGGCCCAGCGCGCTTTCATAGTCGGTGTTGGCGTAGCGCGCGGCCTCCTCCGGGTCGGTCTTGTCCCAGATCGGGGTGCGGATCGGGCCTGGATTGATCGCCACGCAATCAACGCCGTAGATCATCAGCTCCCGGCGCAAGGCCTGGGTGACGGCTTCCACGGCGTGCTTGGAGGCGGCGTAGGCCCCGAGAAAGGGCGTCGCGTTGAATCCGGCCACCGAGGACATGGTCACGATACGCCCCTTGGGGCCGGATTTCTCAGCGCCCGGCGCCGCGCCGAGCAACGGGGCGAAAGCCTGCACGGTGCGCACCACGCCGGTGACGTTGATGTCCATTTGCCGGTTCAGCTCGTCCGGCTCGAGGTGAAGCAGCGGACCAGGCACGGCGACGCCGGCGTTGCAGACCAGTCCGCCCAGCCGCTCCCCGCGCAAGGCGACGCCGGCGGCGCTGGCTGCGGCCTGAAGCGAGGCGGCGTCGGAGACCTCCATGATCAACGGCGTGACGCGCTCGCCATGGTCTGCCTGCAGGCGTTCGCCGTCTTCGGGCTTTCGAACTCCGGCGAAGACGCTCCAGCCCTTCTTCGCGAACCGGGCCACACAGGCCTCCCCGATGCCGGTGGAGGCGCCGGTGATCGCGACGCTTCGAAGCTTCTTCATGATTTTCTCCCCGCTGACGGCAGTTTAGCGCGAATTGTCCGGGCGCCGGCAAGACGTTCCCGGAAGGGCTGCATTAACCCGAACGGGTCACAGGGTTGCGCGTTGACCCGGTTCCGGTCGCGACTATTGTCTGCCGCACTGCGACAAGCGGCCAAGGCCGCAGAGCTCAGAGGACGCCATGGCGAGCCAACCCGCCGATCCCCGGCCCCTTTCTCCCCATCTTCAGGTATGGCGCTGGCATGCGACCATGGCCTCGTCGATCCTGCATCGCGCAAGCGGGATCGCGAACTACGCCGGCGCCGTGCTGCTGGCGGTCTGGGTGGCGTTCGTGGCGGCCGGACCGGAGGCGTACGCCCCGGTCGAGGCGCTGCTCGCCGGACCAGCGGGCGTGATCTTCAAGCTCGTGATGGCCGGTTTCACGCTGTCGCTGACCTATCACCTGCTGAACGGCGTGCGCCACATGATCTGGGACGCTGGCGCCGGTTTCGACCCGCAAGGCTCCAACGCGCGCTCGATGTTCATCATCGTGGCCTCGATCGTGATCACCGCGGCGATCTGGCTGCTCGCCGGAGGACTGATCTGATGGCCGATTTCCGCACCCCGCTGGCGCGCGCCCGCGGGCTCGGCGCCGCGAAGTCCGGCGTGTCCCACTTCATCGCCCAGCGCGTGAGCGCGATCGCGCTCGTGGTGCTTGTTCCGGTGTTTGTCTGGCAGGTCGCTGCGCACGCCGGCGCCGGCTATGCGGAGGCGCGCGCCTGGCTCGCCTCGCCGTTCGGCGCGCTCGTCGTCTTCGCCACGCTCACCGCGGCGTTTTACCACATGAGGCTCGGCCTCCAGGTGGTCATCGAGGACTACATCCATAAGCCGGGCACGAAGATCACGCTCCTGGTGGGCAACACGCTGCTCGCCGCCGGGCTCTGGCTCGTGACCGTCTATTCGCTTTTGCGCATCGCCGCTTGAGGAGCTTGACCATGGCCGCTGGCAACGGGGCGTCCCGCTGGATCGATCACACCTTCGACGTCGTCGTCGTGGGCGCGGGCGGATCAGGCCTGCGCGC
>CAZLOV010000019.1:0-26461 GCA_964561235.1 uncultured Caulobacterales bacterium | reverse complement strand
AGGCACCAGAGCAGCATCGAGCCCTCATGCCCGCCCCAGGCGGCGGCGATCTTGTAGAAGAGCGGCTTGTCGATATGGGAATGACCCGCGACGTACTCGATGGAGAAGTCGGATCGCACGAGCGCTGCGATCAGCAGCAGCATCGCAGCGACACTCGCCGTCAGCGCGACCTCGGCGGCGGCGCCGGAGGCGCGCCCGAGCGCGGGACGCTTCGCGCCGAACCAGCCGAGCCCGGTCTGGGCAAGCGAGGCGGCCAGCGCAAGCGCGATAAGGAAATGTCCGAATTCCGCGATCATTACGTCGGTTCCTGCCAGTGTCCGCTTTCCTTGAGGGCCGCAGCGACTTCCGGCGGCATGTAGGTCTCGTCGTGCTTGGCGAGCACGCGCTCCGCGGTGAACAGGCCGCCGGCGTCAAACGCGCCTTCCGCGACGATCCCCTGACCTTCGCGGAACAGATCCGGCAGCGAGCCGTCGTAATCGATGCGGATCTCCGCAAGTCCGTCGGTCACGCTGAATGCGGCCCCGCCCGCGGCATGGCGCTCGACGGAGCCGTCCACGACCAATCCGCCGACGCGCACCCGCTGTCCTGGAGGCGGCGCGGATTCCGCAACATCGGAGGGCGAATAGAAGAACACCGCCGCATCGCTGAGCGCGAAACCGGCGAGCGTGGCGGCTCCGGCCAGCACGCTGGCGGCGGCGCCGATCACGAACAGGCGTTGACGGCTCTTTCTCATGTTTCGCCCTCTTCGATGCTCAGGCCGGCCGCCAGCGCGTCCACGATTTCCGCGCGCGGATCGCCCGGTTCGAGCGCGTCGCGCGCGCGCCCCAACGCGTAGGCGGCCGCCGATTGTTCATCCAGTACCGCGCGCGTGCGTGCAAGCGTGAGCCAGCCGGCGAAGTCGCCGCTGTCCGGCCCGTTCAGACGCGCCTCCAGCCGCTCGGCCATGCTGCGCGCGAGCGCTTCCGCCCCGCCCGCTTCGGCGACCGGCGGAGCGGCGCCTTGCGCCTCTTCCGGATTGATCGGCCCGGCCTGCGGGCGTGAGAGAAGATCCGCCGCACGTTCGGCTATGGCCGGCCGGAAACCGTCTTGCGGCGCGAGCGCCGCAAGCGTTTCGCCCCAGATCTCGGAGGCCTCCGCCCGATTCCCGCTCTGGTAAGCGGCCAGGCCGAGATAGAAGTTCGCCTCCGGCCAGGCCGGATCAAACTCAAGCGCCGTGTTGAAGGCGCGGCGGGCTTCCGGGGTGACCTCGCCGTCATTGAGCGCGACAAGCGCCTGGCCGAGATCGCCGAAGGCGCGCGCATCCGGGCGCAGACGGGCGGCGCGCTCGATCATGGCGACCGCTTCGAGATGACTGCCGCTTGAGGACAGCACCCGCCCGAGGAGCAATAGCTGGTCGACATCTTCGGGATTGCGGCGCACGCGCTCCCGCAGCAGGGCAAGCCGCGCCGGCGGGGCAAGGTTCTCAGGCCCGGCTGCTTCCAGCTCGGCGACGACAGCGCCCCACGGCCGCCCCGGATTGTCCGGCTCGCCGCCGACGGCATAAAGCCCCAATGCGCCCGCAGCGACGCCTCCGGCGAGCACGAGCACGAGCGCGCGCGCGGCTGCGCCGCGCGCCGAGGCCGCAACCGGACCGGCGATTCGCAGGCCGGCGATCACGCCGACGAGGGCGGCAAGGACGGCGAACGCTATCATGCCGCCCCCTTGCGATAGACGATCAGGCGGTTGTTGGCGGGGGTTTCGACCCGCTCGATTCGGACCAAACCCTGTTTGAGAGCCTCGGCGTCGACGGCGTCGAGCGCGCGTACGCCCCAGCGCGGATCGCGGCTTTGGAGGGACCGGTCGAATTCGAGGTTGGACGGCGCCGTCGCGTCGCCCTCAAGGAAAGGCCCGTAGAGAATCAGAAGGCCCCCGTCGGACAGCTTCGATCCCGCGCCGGCGAGCAAACCCGTGCAGGCCTCCCAGGGGGCGATATGGATCATGTTGGCGGAATAGACGGCGTCGAACGGCTCAAGCGCGTCGGCCCAGCCGTCAGCGGTCACATCGATGGCGACCGCGGGCAGCATGCGGCCGTCAGCCTCGCGGCCCCAGTCGTCCGCGCTTGCGCGGCTGTCGGCGTCGGGGTCGCTCGGCCGCCAGACAAGATCCGGCCGCGCGCGCACGCAGGCGAGCGCATGCTCGCCCGTGCCGCATCCGATCTCGAGCACGCGCGCGCCTTTCGGGAGCCGCTCCGAGAGGAGTGCGGCGATCACCTCACGATTGCGCGCCGCCGCCGGCGAGGACAGCCGGGCGCCGTCGCGGCCGCGCTCTTCAAGCGCGATCGGATTGGCGGGAGGGTTCGACATGCGCAGGAAAATAGTGCGCACGATCCCGAGTTGGAAGGAAATCAGGCCGCTTGCGCTGCGGCGCCTCGGCGCAGCAGGACGTCGGCGGTATCCGGATCGCCGAACGCGCGCAACAGATCGGTGGTGTGTTCGAGGCGACGCTGCGTTGCCTGACGTTGCGCCTCATCCGACGAGCGGAGCTGATCGACGAGGCCGCGGCCGAAGGCATCGAGCCGTTCGCGGAGATTCGACAGCATGTCCGCATGCGCGCCGCCAGCCGCCGCGCGGCCGGCGTCGTCCTTCACGCCGTACATGAAGCGCGCAAGCGCTGCGGCTTCCTCGTACTCCTGCTCCCCGACGTCGCGACGGGCGAAGCGTTGGGCGGACTTTTTCGGATCCGGCGCCATGACGTCGAACACCTGGGTGCAGCGGCGATGGATGTAATCCATCTGTTCGGCCGCCTTCTGGCGCAGTTCAAACAGCTTGCGGCCCCACGAGCCGTCCTTGCGGATGCCGATCTCGCGCGTCATTCCCACGGTGAGCGCGGCGAAACGCGTCATTGCGTCCACCGCAGCGTCCGCCTCCTCAAGCGTCCGCGGCGGCCGCGCGAATCCCTTGAGGTGATGATCGGCGTCCTCGAGCAGCACGTCGCCGATGGCCGCCATATCCGTCTTGGAGACAAGGAGGTCGTCGCTGCGCCCGGCGATCACTTCAAAGAGACGCAAAATCTTCCACGGCTTGATCAACCGGGCGCTGAGCAGGAACAGAACCCAGGCGCCCGCCGCCGGACAGGCCGCCGTCGCTGCATCGTAACGGTCGCGGATATCCGCACAGACAGCCTCGCCCAGATCATCCATGCACTCGGGCAGGCCGTAGAACGCATCGCGGAGCACGCCGGCCATGGACAGCACGTCGCCCGCGGCCTCAAGGCGCTCGAGCGGTTCGCCGGGGAAACGCCGCATGAGCGATTTGCGCGCCCGCGCATCTTCGCGAGCCTCCGCGACGAGAGCGCGCAAGGCCTCGGCGACGCGCAGGCGATGCTCGTCGAGCTGGATGGAAATCTCGGCGGCGTCCGGTCGCGCGGCCAGCTTGCGCGCCGCGGCTGTCGCGACGGGGTCCTGCTCGTCGTCGAGCCAGGCCCAGAGCGCTTGAAGCGTCTCCGCGCGCCAGTATCGCCGTGAAGGCGGGGCGGCGGGATCAGGATCGCTGACCGGGATAAGGGGTTCGAAGAAAAGTGCGCGCGCAGGCTCGTCCGCGTCTGCAAGGCAGGCCCGCAGGACCGCGCCGAGTTCCGGATCGGCCTGCTCGGCGACAGTGACCAGCCGCGCGGGCACTGAAGCCGGCAACGTTGAAAAGAGCGCCCTCAGACGCTCGACCTTCTCTGGAGTGATCCCCGACATGGAGCGGATACACACCTCTCGTCCGTGCAAATAGTTTGCACCAAGAGTGCTTAACGCAGCGTTTCAGCAAGCCTGCGTCCGGATGGCAGCACGAGGCGCGCTCGCAACCCGCCCAGCTCGGACTCGCCGAACTGCAGCGAACCGTCGTAGGCGCGGGCGAGATCGGCGACGATCGAGAGGCAAAGGCCGGTGCCCGGTGTCTGCTCGTCAAGGCGCACGCCGCGCTCGAGAACCTGCGCGCGCTGGTCCTCGGGCACCCCGGGACCGTCGTCCTCGATGTCGATGCGCAACCTTCCAGGGATGTCTGCTTCGGCTCTGACACGCACACGCGCGCGCGCCCATTTGCAGGCGTTGTCCATCAGGTTGCCGACGAGATCGTCAAGGTCCTGCCGCTCGCCGCGGAACACAAGCCCCGGGGCTATCCCGGTCTCCACGGACAGGTCGCGCGCGGCGTAGATGCGGGAGAGCGTGCGGGCGAGATCCTCCACGCACGCCTCGACCGGCGTGCGGGCCGCAAGCCCTTGCGCGTTCGCAGCCGCCCGCGCACGGCGCAAATGGTGATCGATCTGCGCGCGCATCTGCTCGACCTGACGGCGCGCCACCTCGCCGCCGGGGCCGCCCTCCTCCCGTACCGCGTTGGACAACACCGTCAGCGGGGTCTTGAGCGCATGGGCGAGGTTTCCGACATGCGTGCGGGCGCGCTCGACCACGCGGCTGGAATGGTCGAGCAGAGCGTTCAGTTCCCGCGCGAGGGGAAGTAGCTCGTCCGGGTATCCGCCTTCGAGGCGGTCCGCGCCGCCGTCGCGCACATCGGCGAGCGCCTCGCGCATGCGCAGCACGGGCGCGAGACCGACGCGCACCTGGAGCAGAATGCCGGCCGCCAGCAGCACGGCGAAAAGTGCGAACAGACCTGCGGACGCCAGCGCGAAACGCGCGACGCGGCCGTCGGCTTCACGCCGATCCTCCGCCGCCGTGATCAGAAGCGGCGGCGCGTCTGACGCCAGCCTGACCGCGCGCACCACGATTCGCAGAGGCTCGCCCTGAGGCCCTCCGGCCTCGCCGGAGACGGGCTGACCGTTCAGCGAGAGGCTTCTCGCGGCCAGCGCCGGCGGGAGTTCGAGCTGCGCGTCGAACAGCGAGCCCGAGGTGGCGAGCGCCGCTCCGGGACGATCGCCCTCCACCGCGCTGACCTGCCAGTAACGGCCGGAAAACGCTCGCTCGAAATCTGCGCCGGCGGCGGCGTCGACGGTGATCTCGTCCTCCTCGTTCACGGCAAGGCCGCCAATGACCGCAATGGCCGCCTGGTCGAGCCGCGCATCCAGCTGGGTCATCACTGTAGAGCGGAACAGGAATGTCAGCGCCAGCGCCCCAAGCACGAGGAGCGCGAGGGCTGAACCGGCGGCCGTGATGAGCAGACGGCGAAGAAGCGAGCCGTCCCGAAAAAGACCGTCCTGGGAGGACGCCGTCATGCGTCCGGGCTTGCCGCGTCGGGGTCGACGAGCCGATAGCCGAGCCCGCGCACGGTCTCGATACGCTCGGTGCCCACCTTCTTGCGCAGGCGGCCCACGAACACTTCGATCGTGTTGGAATCCCTGTCGAAATCCTGATCGTAGATGTGTTCGACCAGTTCGGTGCGTGAAATCACCCGGTCCTGATGGTGCATCAGGTAGCTGAGCATACGGAATTCGTGCGAGGTCAGGCGAACAGGCTGGTCGCCGATGAAGACGCGCGCGCCGCGCGTGTCCACGGCCAGCGCGCCGCAACTCAGCGTGGCGCTCGCATGGCCCGCCGCACGCCGGGTCAGCGCGCGCAGGCGCGCCAGGAGCTCTTCAGGGTGGAACGGCTTGGTGAGGTAATCGTCCGCACCGGCATCGAAGCCCGCAACCTTCTCGCTCCAGCGGTCGCGCGCTGTAAGGATCAGGACCGGCGCCGCGCGGCCGGCGTCGCGCCAGCGCTCCAGAACGGTTACTCCGTCCAGCAGCGGCAGCCCGAGATCCAGCACGATGATGTCATACGGTTCGGTGTCGCCGAGGTGCCAGCCTTCCTCGCCGTCGGCGGCCTGATCTACGGCGTAGCCCGCGTGTTCGAGGGCGTCGGCGAGCTGGGCGCGCAGGTCCGCGTCATCTTCGACGATCAAAGCCCGCATGAGCCCCTCCGTCAGAGCACCGCGCCCGATCGCGCGTCCACCAGCACCGTCCGGCGTTCTCCCGACCGAAGCAACACCGTCACGCGATAATACCGCGCGCCGTCATCGGTCAGGCACACGTCAAGCACCTCCGCCACATCGTAATACCTGGCGACGACGGCCACGGCGCGGCTCGCGCAGATGACCGCGCCGGACTGGCAGAGCCGGGAGGCCTCCGCGCGTGAAACACAGGCCTGCGCCGCTGCGGTCGGCGCAGCGGATGCAAGAGCGAATACGGCGAACGCGCCGGCGAGAAGACGTCTAAGGATCATGACGAAGGACATACGCAGCAGGCGCTGAACGCCCGCTGAACGATCTCAGATGTTGAAGCGCGCCCGGGGATCATAACCCGGCGGCGGCGCCCATTCATCCATGAAGCGCTCAAGCATCTCGTCGTCGGTGGGCACGTCGACCATGATGCGGATGAGCTGGTCGCCCCGCGCGCCCTTGCCGTCCGGCATGCCCTTGCCGCGAAGCCGAAGGATCGCGCCCGAGGTCGAACCGGCGGGAATGCGCACCTCGACGACGCCGTCGACTGTAGGCACGCGCACCTTCGCGCCGAAGACGGCTTCCTTGATCGTGATCGGCAGGTCGATCCGGATATCGACGCCGTCGCGGCGGAAGAAGGCGTGCGGCTGAATGCCGACCTCGATATAGGCCGATCCCGGCGGCCCGCCGTTCACGCCCGGCTCGCCCTGGTCCTTGAGCCGCAGCACGCGGCCGTCGGTGACGCCCGCGGGAATGTCCACGTCGATGGCCCGGCCGGTCTGGCTCGTCACGCGACGGGTGACGCCGCGCACCGCCTCCTCGAGGTCGATGGTGATTTTCTGACGGATGTCCGCGCCTCGGATCGGCCGGCCCGAACGGGCCCCGGCGCGACCGAAGTCGGTGAACAGATCCGAGAAGATGTCGTTCTTGTCCGGGCTTTTTCCATTGCGCGGCCCCCGCGCCGCGCGCTCACGGCCCGTCGCGTCGATCTCGCCGGCGTCGTAGCGCGCGCGCATCTCCGCATCCGACAGGAAGCGAAACGCCGCCGTAACGGACTTGAAGCGCTCCTCCGCCTCCGAATCACCCGGACGTGCGTCCGGATGCAGCTCCTTTGCGAGCTTGCGGTAGGCCGCACGGATATCATCCTGGGAGGCGGACGGCTTGACGCCAAGCGTGGTGTAAGGGTCGTACATTGGCCGTTTCCGAGAGATACGCCATTGAAAACCAACGACATATCGGTCGTAGCTTGCTCCTGCGACTGGCGCGGGAACGCGCCGGTTGCAAGAAGACTAGCGCAACAGCCCTTATGCGGCCTTAACCCAAAACCGCAACCTGCAGCGGATCGCCCTCTCCGGCTTCGGCGGAGAGCTGGACGATCTCAAGCAAGTCCGGCGCGCGCGCGAGGCCGGCGATCGTTTCAGCGTCGAGCATCAGGCGCGGCTCCGGCGTCTCGATCCGGACAAGTTCCACGCCGTCGCCGAAAACCCGGATGCGATAGCGCTCCGTCTGCTCGCCCAGCGGAACATCCAGCAGCGACCAGTCGTCCCCGCCGGTGCGCGTACGCCGGATCCAGGAAGCGGACAGCGCGCCTGATTCGATGCGCGCGGCGCCGTGAACCGGCGAAAGCGGCCGGAGACCGGGCGGGTTGACGACAAGGCTCCGGCTCATGGCTGCGGGATGATCGAGATCATGCCCTTGAGGCGTTACGCCCACGAATAGGGGCGCGCCGCGTTCATGCACGGCCACCGGAAGCGGAACAGCCGGCCCGTCAAGGCTGACAACGGCTGCGCCTTCAGGCGCTGGCGCGCGCGCCGGCGCCCCGCCAAGCCCGCGCAAGAGACCCGAAACGCGCCAGAGCCCGTCTGCGGTGAGTTCAGCGTCCCGGTAAGCCATGATCTCCCAAGCTCCGGGGGATTCAACGGCGAGCCGTCCGGCGCCGTTCAACACAGCCAGCGTGGAGCGCGAGCGCAGCGCGCCGGCGGAGAGGCGCACCAACAAGGCCGCAGCCTCGTCCCACCGCCCCTCGGCTCCCGGCGCAAGGGCCTCGGCAAGCGTTCCGACAACGCCCGCGCGATCGATGCGGGCGCGCTCGGCGGCGGTCTGAGCGTCCGGACCGGCAAGCAGGCTCCGCGGGGTCGCCCACGGTTCGGCGAAGGCGACGGCCGTTACAGAGTCGACGTCGCTGCGGCGCGTCACGACATGCAGAACCGCGCGCGCGGGCGGCGTTGCGACCCGGGCGGGCGCCGCCGGATCCGGCCCGCGCGCCACCGTTGCAGATGAACCGGTTGCGGCCGTCAGAGAAACGCGTCTTTCGGCTCCGTCCGCGCCTGCCTGTTCGGTAAGCCGCCAGGTGCGCGCGGATAGGCTCCCGTCCAGGCGGATGCCGTCTCCGGCCTCCAGTCCGATCCGCGAAGGCGGCAGCGCGAGATCAAGCGCGGCATCGGCATCGGATGCGCGCGCAAGGAAAGCGCGCCCCCATGCCGCCGCCTGCTCCGCATCGGCGAGGATCGGCGCGGACAGGGTTTCCGATTGCGCGCCGGCACGGCTCGGATCGCGGACGGCGACCTCCGCCGGTGCGAAATCCCGCGAGGCGTCGACGAAGCGCACAAGGGCGGAGGCCGGAGCAGTGGTCTGGGATTCGCGCGCAAAGCGCGGCGCGGCCGGCCCCGCCAGTCCGGAGACGGAAAGCGTCTCGACGGGATCCATCGCGCGCTCCGGCAGAAAGGCCACGCCGTCCGCCCGGTCAGCGATCGTGAAACCGTACAGCGCGCCAAGCGCTGAAACGGCCTCGATAGCGGGCGCCGGCCCGTCGACGGCGAAGCCGGCGACCACGCCGTCCAGGCGCGAAACGTCGGCGTCTGGCAGGCCCGCGCGGCGAGCGAGATCGGCCGCCAATGCGGCGAGATCGGACTGACCGGCGCGGCCCGTCAGCCAATGGCCAAGACGCCAGTTCGCGCCGTCGGTCCAGACTTTCGACAGCGCTGGAAACTCCGGAAAGGGCCGCGCGTCCCACGCCCAGGCGCAGGACGCGTCGAGATCGAGCATCGGGCCGCCATAAACCGGTGAAACAGGGTTGCGGCCCGGTTCGCTCCAGTAGCCCAGAAGCGCCTGGATCCATCGGCGTTGCACGAGATCGTCGCGGGCGCCGTTGGAAAAATGCGGCGCAAAGCTTTCGGAGCTCTTGGGATCGATGAAGACGTTGGGCTGGTTGGACCCCTTGTCGACCGCCGGACAGCCATATTCCGTAAACCGGATCGGCTTCATGCCCGGCGCCCAGGATGTGGAGTGCGCCGCACGGACGCCGCCAATGCGCTCGTGATGGGCCGAGCCCCACCAGTTGCGGATGTCCTTGTAACGCCAGATCCACGGCTCCAGCGGATCGGTGATCGGGGTGCGGCGCTGGCCGGCGCGGTCCTCCTCGCTTGCGTAGAACCAGTCATGGCCTTCGCCGCCTTCGACGTGCGCCTCCATGTAGCCGGCCGCGTAAAGGCTTTGGGTTCCATCCTGCGCGTCCAGATGAGCGGATCCGTCGCGCCAGTCGGAAAGCGGCGCATACCAGTCGATCCCGACGAAGCTGATCGCCGGATCAGCCCATAGCGGATCAAGCTGAAAGCGCTTGTCGCCGGGCCGGTCGGCAGGCTGGTCGCCGTGGAACTCGCTCCAGTCGGCGGCGTAGGAGACGGCGGTCTGCGGACGCAGGATCTTGCGGGTCTCGCGCGCGAGATCGACCAAATGGCCGACAGCCGGATAGTCGTCGCCGCGCCGCGCACGCGTCAGCGCCGCCATCTCCGAACCGATCAGGAACGAATCCACCCCGCCGGCGGCTTCCGCCAGGGCGGCCTGATGCAGGATGAAGCGGCGGAAGCGCCATTCCTCCGGCCCTGAATAGGAGACTGATCCGTTCGCGATGCTGAACTCATCCGCCCGCGCCTGCCCGAAGAACGCGGCGATCTCCTCGGCTGCATCGGCCTGCGCATCGGGGCGGATGCGGCCGCGCCAGGGAAATGCGGGCTGCGTCCCGCTCCCGTCCGGGTCAGGGAGCGTGTTGTCTGACGGCACGTCCATGAGGATGAACGGGTAGTAGGTCACCGCATATCCGCGCGCCTTCAACGCGGCGATGGCCTCCACCACGCTATCGTCCGAGGGCGTTCCGCCAAAGGCGGGCCGCCCGTCGACACGGCTGACGAGGTGAGCGTCGCCGCGGTCGGCCCCGCCCGCGCGCCAGCTTACGGGATGCGTGACGGCGTCTCGCGTCTCCACACCCGGCCGGACGGCGCAGCGGCCGCAGCGCAGGTCATCGCCGAACCAGCTGACCACCAGCGAAACGGTGCGGCATTCGGGAAGACGCGCCTCCAGTGCGTCGAGAGATGCTTCCAGATCGCTGCGGGCGCGTGACTGATGGACGTTCAGCCATGTCTCCTCGCCTGGCGCTGCGAGCCGCGAGACCGGAGTGGTCGCATAGATGTGCTCGCCTGAACCCGGAATCAGGCACACCCCGCGGACAAGCGCCTCCATCGCGCGCTCGCTCTGGCCTGTGGCTGAGATCACCTCGACGCTGAGATTGGGTATCCGATCGCCGTAGGGCGTAACCGGGAAGTCCTCGAACACGATGTAGGCGGTGTCGCGATAGGCCGGCGCAGACCCACCCTCCAGCAGGTCGATCAGCGGATCGGGCGCCTGGCCGGCTGCGCCGGCGTGCATCCGCCAGTTCAGACGCGACAAATCGAGAGGCGCGCCGTCAGCCCAGATCTCTCCCACGCCGAGAATCGGCCCCTCGCATAACGCAAGCGCGAAACTCACGGCGTGTTCGGATTGCTGCGGCGAAAACGGCCCTTTTGACCCCCTTTCCTCCGACTGTGAAAAGCGGCTCGCCCAGATCACGCGCCCGGCGACACGCATCCGCCCGTATACGATGGGCAGGCTGCGGCCCTCCGAAGCCGTCGAGATCCGAACGGCGTCGAGCTCGGAGCGCGCGTCCGCACCGGCGATCGCCCGTTCTGCGGCGCCAATCGCATAGGCGCCTGCGAGCCGGGCTGCTGCACCCGCAGCGGTCTTCAGGACAAGCTGGGCCATGCCTTAGAACTCCGCGATTTCCGGGAAGGAGAAGACGGCGGCGATCCGGCGGCGCCACCAGGGAACAAGCGCGCTCTCCGCAACCGCGCGGCCGGCATAAGCGTGGATCATCGCCGGTGCGCGGCTCTCAAGGGGTCTGCTGAGGATGGCGCAATGCTTCACCGGCAGCCCGGGCGCATAGCGAAACAGGACCACGTCGCCGGGGGCGGCGGTTGACGCGCTGCGTTCGACCAGCCGGCGCTGCGCGGCCTCGAGCAGCGGGTCGCCGCTTTCGATGCGCTCAGCCCAGCTCTCCGCATAGGCCGGCGGCCGCTCGGGCTCTGCGCCGCATACCGCGCGCCAGACGCCGCGCACGAGGCCAAGGCAGTCTGCTCCGCACCCTCTGACGCTGGCTTGCGCGCGATAGGGCGTGCCAAGCCAGAGACGCGTTTCTGCAAGCGCCCGGTCACGGACCGTCATGCGTTGCGCGATCCGCCGTCGCGCACGGGTTCATCAGCCGCACGGCGCAGCAGAAGATCATCGCCGGGCATGTGGGGGAAGCCGCGGAAGTTCGACTGGTTTGAGAACTTCTTGAGGCACGACGTGAAGCTCTTGTCGCAACCCGCCGTCAGAACCGCCTTTGCTCCCGGTGCGAGCGCCGGAATGTCCCCGGCGAAGAACAACTGCCGCACAGACCCCGCAGGATGGTCGTCCTGGATGACATGATCCGCGCCGGCGCCGCCGAGCAACCCGGCGGCGAACCAGCCCGCCTGCATGGGCGCGTCCGGCGCGTCGACCGTCAGGCTTAGCGCATCCGCGCCGATCACCGTGGCCTCGACAGTATAAGGTGGCGCTGAAATGTCCTTGCCGCAGCGGACATCGCCCAGCAAGGCGTCGCAAGCGCGTCCGAGGCTCCGCCCGATCCGGCGGTTGAGGCGCGCAGAAAGACCCGCCACGTCCGCCTCGAACGCCGCCCCGCGCCGGGCGACAGCTGCGATCTCGCCGCGGAAGGTCTGAACGCGGCGGCCGGGATCTCGCCAGTCGACGCGAAAGACGCGCACCTCCGCGCCGTCCCAGAGGCCGCTGTCGATCTCTGCGGGTACGAGGCGGCTGTCGTCGATCAGGCCAAACAGGGACAGCTCGGATGCGTCCGCCCCGAGCGCGCGGCGCGCCTCTCCTGGAGAGAAGCCGGTTTGCGGATCATGCTCGACCCCGTCGAACAGGATCGGCATGTCGTGATCGGTGAAACCGAAGACGGCGCCGTCGCGCCGCGTCACCCTCCAGCACCAGGCATGCTGCGTCGCGCCGCCGTCGAGATCGGCCTGCATCGCGGCGGGGAGCGGGATCATCGCGTCAGCCTCGTCTCAACGAGCAGGATTTCGCCCGCTCGTCCCGCCCCGCCCGCTTCGAAACTCAGCTCGAGCGCATCCGAGGCGAAGCGCACGGGCGTATCGAAAAGGAAGCCGGCGGTTACCGGCGCCCCGGCCGGGGGCGGCGCCTCGAACACGATCTCCCCGGCGTCGAGGCTGAACACCGCGGCCTCACCGTCGACGGCGGCGGCGACAGCACCGTGGACAGGCAGACGTATCGGGCGTTCAGCCCCATGCGGCGCGCCATAGCGCTTCACGAGCGGAAAACGGCTGCGAACGCCGTCCCCCTCTCCCAGAACCTGATCATGGGCTGAC
This sequence comes from uncultured Caulobacterales bacterium, assembly GCA_964561235.1. Lineage (GTDB taxonomy): Bacteria > Pseudomonadota > Alphaproteobacteria > Caulobacterales > Maricaulaceae > JBCBSP01. Next base: position 13,830 of record CAZLOV010000019.1, on the reverse strand, counting down.
GGCGCGGCGCCGTTCGGCGCCGAGGAGTGATCGGCGGGGTCGCGGAAGCGAAAGGCGTAGAGCCGTCCAAGCCGCGCCTCGAAGAAGGTGCAGAGCCGTTCGAGGTCGGCGCGGCTTGCAACGAGCGGACCGACATCCCAGCGCCTCCGCGCATGCGCCCAGACAGCGTTTCGCTCCTCGAAGCCCGAGCGAAGCTCAACGACCTCCGTGAGCCGCTGCAGCTGCAGCGTCGCGCCGTTTCCAGCGGCGAACGGGAAATCGACGTCGTGAAAACCGGGATAGATGCTCATGGCTCAGCGCGGCTCCAGACCGCGGCGAACTTCGCGCGCCAGCGCCCGGGCGGCCTGCCGCGCCGTCCGGCGCATCCCGTTCTCGTCGCCGCTCATCGCGACGTTGACGACGACCGTCTGTCCCTGGAGCGGCGTAACGCGCCCGGCGGCGAGCGGGGTGAGAAGCTCGGGTCCGCGTTCCCCAACCAGATAACTGGCGCCGGGCGACACCGGGCCGCCGGTTGCGCGCGCGCCGATCACGCCGGCGATTCCGGTTCCAATCGCGCCCTGAACCGCCGCGCCGAGCCGATCCGCGGCTGAAGCGGCGAGCGCTTCCAGCGGCTGACGGAGCAGGCGGTCTACAGCGATGGAGGCAAGCGATCGTGTGATCGAACGCGACATCTCCTCGAACGCGAAACCGCCCGAACGCGCAGCGTCGCTCAGGCTGTCGGCGATGGAGGAAGCGGCGTCGGAAAACGCTTCGGAGAGCGCACCGGCGGTCTCCGCCAACGCGTCGAGGCGGTCATCGGTCATGGCGGTTCCTCGTGTCGGGATAGCGGCGCATCAGGGCTTCAAGATCGGCGCGGCTCAGCGCATCGCGGCCCGGCTGTCTCAGCAATAGCAGGAGGTCGCGAAGGCCGAGCGCCCAGGCGTCCTCCGGCCTGAGCCCAAGCGCGAGCACGGCGGTGCGGAACAATTCGCCTGCGCTCACGGGCGGTTGGCCTCGAAGACCCGCCGGATGAGTTCAGAAGCGGGTCCCGGCGCGAGGCCTCCGGCGACGACTTCGGCGTCTTCAGCGCCGCCCGCGCGCAGAACCGCAGCGGCGACGGCGGCGAGGTCGCTCGCACGGGCCGACTTCAGCCTTGCCGGCAGATCGGCGAGACCTTCCGCTCCCAGCGCGGTTTCGATCTGGGAGAGCGCAGCCAGGCTGAGACGCGCGCGCAACCGGCGCCCGTCGACTTCGATCTCGATCTCGCCGGGCGATGGCGCGGCGCTCATGCTGCAGGCTCCGGGGCGAATTCGACCGGCCCGGCGCTCTCGAGCGTCATGGAGAAAGTCAACTCGCCGTCATGGCGTCCGGCGTATTCAAGCGCGCTCACCTGAAACGGTCCGGAGACGACGCCGAAACCCGGAACAATGATCTCCATCGCAGCGCTTTCACCGGAGAAGGCTGCAGCACGCACGCTTTCATCCGCGGCGGCGTCCACGAAGACGCCAGATCCCGCGACCGCCGCGGAACGCAGCCCCCCGCCGGACAGCAGCGTTCGCCAGCCGCCCGGGCTATCGGCCGTGGTCACATCGACACTGCGGTTGTTGAAACTGATCGAGCGGGCGCGAAGCCCGGCCACGGTCTGCAAGGCTTGGCCGTTCGCGGCGAGCCGGATCAGCAGGTCCTTTCCAGCCTGAGCGGTCATTCACTTTTCCTCTTCTGATGTCAGTGAAGCGGATGGACGCGCGCGCGCAGGCGCACGACCCCGTGGATGAGGCGTACGTCCGCAGCCGAGAACACGTCGGAATAAACCGTCTCGGCCGTCACGCAGCGCCAGCCGGGGACGAGCGCGGCGCTCAACGCACCCGCTTGATGGTGCAATGCAGTGCGAACGGCGGAGACGGCCGCGGCAAGCGTATCGCGCTCGCTGCGCCGTCCCCAGAGATGCAGGGTCAGCCGGGCCAGCCAGAGCGGCGCATCTGCGCCGCCCGCAGGCTCAACGGCGCACTCCCCCGCGCTCAGATACGGCAGCACGCCTCGCACCGGCGCTCCGTCATGAACACGCGGCGGCGCCCCCAGGGCGGCGGCGACGCCTGCATCCGCCGCGAGCAGTTCAAGAACGGCCGCGCGCAGCCCCGCATCGAGCCCGCTCACGGCAGCACCGCCCGGAACGGGTGGAGCAGGCGCGCGACGTCTTCGGGAGGTTCGCGCCCCGTATCCCGTTCGCCGCGCTCGAACGCCGCCGCAACAAGGCGCAACACGGCTTCGCGCAACGGCTCGGGCGCCGCGTCCGGCCCGTCGCCATAGCCCGCCTGGTAGTCGATCCGGATCGAGCCGCCCGGTCCGGCCGGGGCCGGAAAACCGAACGGAGCCAGCGCGATCAGGCGGCCGGGATCCGCCTCGACGTCGACGCGGTATTCGTCATCCGGCCAGAGCGCCGTCGCGCCGCCGGCCTCTACGACGACAACCGCGTCGACAGACAGAAGCGGCGGACGAAGAAGGGCGAAGCTTGCGCCATCTTCGCTCAGGCGCCGCGGATCGTCGAAACGCCGGCGCGTTTCGCGAAAGCTTTGCCGGATCAGGGCCCTCCCCGTATGCGCTTCGACCTGGGCGCAGGCCGAGGCGATGAGCAGGCTCAGCAGCGCGTCGTCGCCCGGGCCGGAGACGCGCGTGAAATCGCGCGCCTCCGCAAGGGTCACCGCAGCCGAAGCCGGCGCGGCGGTCCGCATCAGGCTCATGGCTCAGACGTTCGCCAGACGCAGCAGCGTGACGGCGCTGGGGTCGCGCACGGCCCCGCCTACCCGCTTAGTGGTGTAGAAGAGCACAAAGGGCTTCGCAGAATAGGGATCGCGAAGCACCTCCAGGCCCTGATGATCCACGACAAGATAGGCCCGCGAGAAGTCGCCGAACGCGGCCGCAATTCCGCCGGGCGCGAGACCCGGCATCGCCTCGTTCTCCACAACCGGATAGCCGAGCAGACGCGAGTCCTCGCCCGGCTGCTGGGACGGGCTCCAGAGATAGCTGCCGTCGGCGTCCTTCAGCCGGCGCGCAGCCGACAGCACGGAGCGGCTCATCATGAAGCGTCCGTTCGCGCGAACGGCGGCCCCGTGCGCGTAGATCATGCTGAGGAACTGTTCCGCAGGATCGGTCGTGTTCAGGGCGCCGTTCAGGCCCGACCCGACATATCCGATCTCGCCCCACTGGACCTCGGCGAGCGGCTTGCGGACATGGGACAGCAGGCCCTTGGGCTTGTTAACCCCGTCGCCATTGATGAAGGCGTCGTTCTCGGTTTCCGCGAACACGTCGCGGACCTCCTCCGCCAGCCATTGCTCGATATCGACGAAGGCGTCGTCAAGCAGCGCGCTGGTGGCGGCGGGCATCGCGTAGAGCTCAGCGGACGGCACCTCCAGAAGGTCGAGCGTGGGCGCTTCCGTCTCGAGACGTTGCGCGGTCTCTGCAGCCCAGCCTCCCCCGGCGCCGCCGAGACTGACCGGCTGGCGGAAGACGGCTCGATCGGTCTTTCGCACGCTGGCGACCGCGCGCATGGGCGACGCCGGCGTTATGAGCCGTTCGATCACGGCCTCGGTTTCCTGCGGCGCGAGATAGCCGCCCGCTGCGCCGCTGGAGCGGTCGAGCGCCTTGGCCTCGCTCAGCCCGGAAGGATCGCCGGCGCGCATGAAGCGTTCGAACCCGGACCGCGCCGCGGCCCGTTCCGGCGCGAGCGGAGGACGCGCGCCTTCCAACGCAAGCCGGTCGAGCATCGTCTTGTGTTCGTCGAGCGCCGCGTCGATGCGGGTGAGCTTCTCGGCTGTGACGGCGTCGCCCGAGCCATGACGCTCCAGCTCGGCCAGCCGCCGGTCGTTTGTGTCCTTGAACGCCTCGAACGCGCGCATCAGCGCGTCCAGCGCCGCCTTGGTTTCCGTGGTCATGCAGGGGTCTCCATCCTGTTTTCCGAAGAAGGCCGGTACGGCCGGCCAGGTTCCGGCGCGCGGTCCAGACGCGCCCCGGTCAGCATCGGGAAGGTGACGAGCGACACCTCCCAGAGATCGACTTCGAGAAGTTCGCGGCCGCCTCCAGGCCGCGGCCGGTAACGCCGGGTGCGGTAGCCGATGGACAGGCCGTCGACGGCGCCGCTCTCGACAAGCCGAAGCGCGCTGCGCGCGCGTTCGGTTCCGGCGACGATCCGGCCTTCCACGCGCAGGCCGCGTGCATCCTCATAAACCCGGGTCCACACGCCGACCGGATCGGCGGGATCATGCTGGAATAGCATCGGCAGCGGCCGCCGGCGGCCTGCGAGCGCGCGGGCGAACGCGCCGCGCCGCACCACGTCGCCTGCGAGATCGGCGAGGCCGAACAGGCTCGCATAGCCGGACACGGCGCGGTGCGCGCCGTCCGGAACAGGCCCTTCGGCCGTCATGGGCGTCTCCATGTCAGGGTCGTTCAGCGTCGCCGCTGGTCAGCCGGTCGAGCCGGCGTTCGATGCGCTCAAGGGCGGCGCGTGCTGCGGTCGTTTCGGATTCCAGTCGGGCGAGCCGCTCATTGACCGGCCCGGCGCTTTCCACCGCGGCTTCGAGGTGACGGATGCGCTCCCCCGTCGCCCCCGCCCAGATGAGCGCCGCGCTGCTCTGGAGAAGAAGCGCCGCCGCCGCACCGACCAGAATCGAACGATCGCTGCGCGGGGGCGCGGCCTCCGCCTCAGCGCTCAATTCCGCCTCCCTCAGAAGGCGGCAGCCCGAGCAGGCTGCGCTTTTCCTCCGGCGTGAGGAAATCCGCCTCCCCGATCCGCGCCCATTTGCGGGCGCGGTCCTCTCCGAGCGCCGGAAGGCCTTCTTCGTCGACGCTGATGCGGACCCGGCCAAGGTGCGGCGAAAGCCAGCCCGAAAGCGCCGACGCCGCCTTGCGCGTCAGCGGGAGCACGGTCTGGCGGAAGAAGGCGAGATTGGCCTCCTTGAAGTTCGAGTAGGTATTGTCGCCGGGCAATCCCAGCAGCATGGGCGGCACGCCGAAGGCGACTGCGATCTCGCGGGCCGCCTCGCGGCGGGCCTCGATGAAGTCCATCTCCGCCGGGCTGAGGCTCATCGGGCGCCAGTCGAGGCCGCCTTCGAGCAAGAGCGGCCGGCCCGCGCCGGACGGGCCGGAATGGAGGCGGTCGAGATCCTCGCGCAGCCGTTCGAACTGCTCAGGGCTCAGGCGGCCGCCGTCCTTCGTGTCGACCACAAGCGCCCCGGACGGCCGGGCGGCGTTGGCAAGAAGGCTTTTCGCCCAGGCGCCGCCGGCGTCGTGCACCTCGACGGACAGCCCCGCCGCCTGGAGCGGAGCGCCGCCGCGATGATCATCTTCAGGATTGAAGAGCCGGAGGTGCAGGATCGGGGAGCGCCCGCTGGCGCGGTCGCGCTGAAACACGCGACGCTCTGCGCCGATGCGCTGCTCCCAGCCGTCCGCCCAGCCGCGCGGGCCGGTCAGCACGCGCATCGAAGACGGGCGCAGCGCGTAGATGGCACGTGCGCCGGCGGTCTCGGCCAACTCCAGAAACGCTTCGCCCTGCATCTGGAGATGGCCGTAGAGCGCTTCCAAAAGCTCGGAGCCGGACTGATCCGGGTTTGGACGCTCGATCAGCCGCCGGACAGCCTCCGCGCCCGGGCCGGTTTCAACGCTCAACGGGGCCGAGGCGGCGGCTTCGGCGATCAACCGCACGCACCGGTGCACGATGGGATTGCGCGCATAGGCTCGGCTGGTGACGCCCCCGGGCGGCCAGGCGCTTGCACCTTGCGCTGCAAACAGGCTGCGCGCGGACGCCTTGCGTTCGACGCCCGGCGCAAGGCCGAGCCATCGCCTGAGGTCCATGAATGGTCTCCTGCTTCTTAAGGTCAGAGCGGACGGAGCCTTGGTACGGCCGTCTCGCCCATCAGTGCGGTCAGCGCCCAGACCAGCGCGTCGACCCGGTCGGGGCTCTCCCCGGACGCCTCACCGCCGAAGCGGCACATCTGGTCTTCCAGAGCCGGCATCCGGCTGGCATGCGAGACGCGTCCGGCGGCGTAGAGCGCAGCAACCGGCTCGGCGCGCGCACGCTTGCCCCGGCTCGCCCGCACCAGCCGAACAGGCAGATCCGCCGAGGCGGCGTGAAGCACCGCCCGGACCATGTCTCCGCCCTGGTTGGCTTCGGCGATGACGCGGTCTGCGTCGAATTCCGCAAAGGCGGCCGCGACGCGTCCCGCCCAGACTTCCGGCCGGCCTTTAAGCGAGCGGTCGCACAGCACGACAGCCTGACGCGAAGCGCCCTCGCCGGCGGCGCCCGCAACGATCACGCCGCACTCATCCCCGGTCGCGCTTGCGGGCGGGTCAACGCCCACCACGATGCTCTCCGGCGCGACCGCGGGCCGCTTCAACGCCTGATCAAGCATTGCGCGCGTCCACAGAGCGCCGTCGAGATCCTCCACGATCTCGCCGTCGAGTTCCTGCCGGGCGAGCGCGCTTGCCCCGTAGAGGCTTTCCATCGCCTCGACGAAGCCCGGCGCGAGATTGGCGGCGTTCGCTCGCGTCGCCGCGCGCGTGACCACGCAGCCCGGCTCCTGCATGAGCGCCTTGAGCGCTGCGACGGGGCGCGGCGTCGTGGTGACGGCGAGGCGCGGTCGGCGTCCAAGCCGCAATCCCAGACGCAGCATGGCCAGAGCGTGGCCCGGCTCATGCCAGGCGGCGAACTCGTCCGCCCAGGCCGTGTCGAACTGCGGCCCCCGCAGACTGTCGGGATCCGCAGCAGAGAAGGCGTAGCCGACCGCGCCGCCCGGCCAGACGAGACGCCGTCGCGTGCTTTCGAACACCGGCCGCTCCGCCGCCTGTCCTATGTTGAGAAGCCCTGACGGCCCCTCGATCATCACTTCGCGCGCATCGCCGAGGTCAGGCGCCAGCAGGGCGATGCGGCGCGCGCCGCAGCGCACCTGTTCGCGGACCCATTCCGCCCCCGCCCGCGTCTTTCCGGCGCCCCGGCCGCCGAGAAACAGCCAGACCGACCAGTCTCCGTCAGGCGGGCGTTGTTCATGCCGCGCCCAGACCGACCAGTCATGTTCGATGAACCGCAGCGCCTCGAGATCCAACCCGTCGAGAAAGGCGCGGCGGAGATCGGGCGAAGCCGTGCGCAGCCATGCGCCGTCCCATTCGCCGCCCGCCGGGCCCGCAGCCCTTTTTCCCGCCATGCCTGAAGACTAGCGCAGGACCGCGCGCACCGGATCGCCGCCAGAGACTTTCTCGCAGAGGCTTGTATTTATTCTGTTATTTTTCCGCGACATCGTGGAAAGGCGCAGGCTAATCCCCGCTTTCCTCGACGATGTGGTCTTCGAGATCCGTCTCGGCGACGTCGAGCTCGCTCACCAGATCGCCGTAAACCGAGACGCCTGCTCGCCGCACGCTTTGCGGGTCGCCGCTGATCAGCGGATGCCAGTCGAAAAGCGGCTTGCCTTCATGCAGCCGGCGGTAGGCGCAGGTCGCGGGCATCCAGTGCAGGCGGGCGAGATTGTCCGGCGTCAGCCGCACGCAGTCAGGAACCCGCTCATGGCGGCGCTGGTAGTCGCTGCAGCGCACCGCCTCGCGATCGAGGAGGCGGCAGGCGACATTGGTGCGCGCCAGCGCGCCGGTTTCCTCGTCTTCGAGCTGGATGACGCAGCATCGCCCGCAACCGTCGCACAGGCTTTCCCATTCCTCCGGCGTCATCTCGGAGAGGGATTTGGTCTCCCAGAAACGGACCGTCTGCGACATCGCCTGATTTTAGCCGTGATCGAACCGTCTTACACAAGGCGCAGATACGGTGAAGACCGCTGCGCCTTTCCAAGCCGCCCAAGGCCCCATGGCACGCAAGACACGCAAGAAATCGTCCGCGCGCAAGCGCTCGGCCCGTTTCAAGTTGAGCCCGGCGATCCTGCGCCGCATGCGCCGCATCGGCGCCGGGTTGGCGGCGGTCGCCGTCCTGGGCGTCCTCGCCGTCGGCGGCGCGGTGTGGAGCTGGGCGTTCCATGACCTGCCCGAGGTTCCCGCAAGCGCGGACGCGCTCTGGGATGAACGCCGGGAGCCTTCGGTGACGCTGCTGGCCGAGGACGGCGCGATCCTTTCGGTGCGCGGTCCGCTTTATGGCGAACGCGTACGGTTGAGCGACCTTCCCGCACACGTGCCCGCCGCCTTCATCGCGATCGAGGACCGGCGCTTCTACGAGCATTCCGGCGTCGACGGGCGCGGCCTTGCGCGCGCCATGCTGGCGAACGTCAGGGCCGGCGGAACGGTTCAGGGCGGCTCCACGCTGACGATGCAGCTGGTCAAGAACCTGTTGCTGACGCCCGAGCGCACCGTGCGGCGCAAAATCCAGGAAATGCGCCTTGCGCGCGGGCTCGAGCGCGTCCTCACGAGGGATGAGATTCTCGAGCTTTATCTGAACCGCGTCTATCTGGGCGAACAGGCCTACGGCATCGAAGCCGCCGCCCAACGCTATTTCGGCAAGCCGGCCGCGGACCTCACCCTGCAGGAAGCCGCCATACTCGCCTCGCTGCCCAAGGCGCCGAGCCGCCTTGCGCCGACAGCGAATCTCGAGGCCGCCCGGGCGCGGGCGCGCGAGGTGCTCGACGCGATGCTGGAGGCTGGCCACATCGACCCCATCGCACACCTTGCCGCCCTCGCCGATCCTGCTGAACTGAGCGAAGGCTTTCAGGCGGCGGCGGATCCGGGCCTGTACGGCCATGCCTTCGATTATGTGCAGTCGGAGGTCGCACGCCTGCTGGGCGACGGCGAACGCGCGCCCGACCTAGTCGTCGAGACAACGCTTTCGCCGCGGCTTCAGCGCGCCGCGCAGGACGCGATCGAGGCGCGCCTCGAGACCGCCCCGGAAGACCGCGAGGCCGCACTTGTCGCGCTGGCGCCGGACGGTGCTTTGCGCGCCATGATCGGCGGACGCGATTATGCGCGATCCCAGTTCAACCGCGCCGTGCAGGCGCTGCGCCAGCCAGGCTCGGCCTTCAAACCGATCGTCTACGCCGCAGCGCTTGAGGCCGGTTACGACCCGGCCACCCCGTTCGAGGACGCCCCGGTCGATCTGGAAGGCTGGACGCCTGAGAATTTCGGGGGCGGTTATCGCGGACGCATCACCATGGCGGACGCGCTCAAGCGTTCGATCAACACCGTCGCAGCCCAGGTTGTCGGCGAGATCGGTCCGGGGCCGGTCATCGATGCGGCGCGCCGGTTCGGCTTCACCACGGATATGGCCGACGTGCCCGCGATTGCGCTTGGCGTGGAGGAAGTCCGGCTGAGCGAACTCACCGCCGCCTATGCGGCGCTCGCCGCAGACGGCCGCCGAATCCAGCCCTATGTGGTCGAGGCGATCCGCACGCGCGGCGGCGAAGTGCTTTACAGGCGCGAAGACCCTGCGCCCGCGCTCGCCGTGGCGCGCGAGCACGCCGAAAACCTCTCCACCATGTTGCAATCGGTGGTCAGCGAAGGCACAGGACAGCGCGCCGATCTCGACACCCGGCAGGCCGCAGGCAAGACCGGCACCAGCCAGAACAGCCGCGACGCCTGGTTCATCGGCTACACCGCGCAATACACCGCCGGAGTCTGGGTCGGCCATGACGATGACCGCCCCATGGACGGGGTCACCGGCGGCGGCGCGCCGGCGCTGATCTGGCGCGACTTCATGGCGATCGCCCACCGCAATCTGCCGGAAGAGCCGCTCAGCGCGCCGCCGCCGCGCCGCCGCGGCGAACGCGAGGAGCGGTTAGCGGCGTTCTACTCGCTGTTGTCGGCCGATTTCGCCGAGATCACCGATCCGTCTTCGGACCTCGCCGCCGCGCCGCCGCGCTGAGACAGCTCCGCGCGCAGCGCCGCAACGTCGGCGCGGAGCGCCGCCATCTCCGAAAGCAGCTTCTCCCGATCGTCATGGGCCTCTTCCTGCGAGGCCTTCTCGGCGTCGAAGTGCTTCGACTGCAGGCTGTCGACGATCACCGCGATGAACAGATTGAGCACCGCGAAGCTCGTCGCGACGATGAACAGCACGAAGAAGATCCACGCCCAGCCATAGCCGGGCGTCGCCATGATCTCGCGCGCAACCGCCGTCGACCAGCTTTCCAGCGTCATGACCTGAAACAAGGTGAAGGCGGACGCGCCCAGATCCCCGAACTGCTCGGGATCGGCCTCCCCGAACATCTTTGCGGCCATGACGGAGGCGACATAGAAGATCAGCAGCAGCACCGCCATGATCGCGCCCATGCCGGGGATCGCCTTCCCGAGCGCCTCAACGACCGCTCGCATCTGCGGCATCACGGAGAACAGGCGGAAAAGGCGCAGCACGCGAAGGGCGCGCAGCACGGCGAGGCTTTCCGCCGCCGGAACCAGAGATACGCCGACGACGAACAGGTCGAACCAGTTCCATCCGGACCTGAAGAAATCCAGCCGCCAGGCGGCGAATTTCAGCAGCAGCTCCGCCACAAACACGTACACGATGATCTGGTCGAGCCGTTCAAGCCATATCGGAGCGTCACCCGGCAGCGGATAGGTCAGAACGCCGAGCACAACCGCATTGACCAGGATGACCGCTGTAATCCCGTGCCGGAACCAGCGGCTTTCCACGAGCGTCCGCAGGCGGCTGCTTACGCCGCCGGCCTGCGTCCCGGCCTTCTGGATCTCCGCCATCATGAGGTTTTCAAGCTCCTGTCCTGCCTCGCTGATAGACCGGCGGCGCGCGCCTGCGCAATCCTTCCGCTTCGACACGCCTGAAACGGATATCGAAACCCTTCGTTCATGGCCCGCGCTTAACCTGTCGGCATGATCATGACCTTGCTCGCCGCCTTGTTGCTCGCCCAGCCCGCGCCTGACGCCGCCGTCATGCAGGACCACGCCCGATTCGGAGCGGTCTATGAGCGCCTCGACGGCGCGGCGGCTCAAAGTCCGGCCGCATGCAACGCGGCCTGCGGCCTCGACGGCGTTTGCCGGGCCTGGACGTGGCATGCGGCGCGCGGAGCGGACCGCGAGGCGCGCTGCGAACTTCTTTCAACGGCCGTGACCGCGCGCTTCCGCCCCGGCGCCGTCACCGGCCTTTCGGTACACATCGCTGACCAGATCGACGCCGCGGCCGAACGCGCGCCCTCGGAGGAGGAGCAGCGTGTGCTCAGGCGAACCAATCCGTCCCGGGATTGACCACAGGCGCACGCAGACAAAACGCACAGGATCCGCCACCGATGCAGGCCTCCCAGAAGCTGATCCAACTAACGCAACTGGCGCGCGAGAAGGATTCCGAGCGCCGCCGCGAGTTGCTGCGGGAAGTCACCGACTTCTTTTTCGAGGCGGGGCCGGAAACCGGCTCGACGTCACAGGCGCAGTTTGACGCCGTGCTGAGCGCTATCGCCAAGGAAACCGGCGAAAGCGGACGTGCAGAGCTCGCCGAGCGCTTCGCCGACGCGCCCAACGCGCCGCACGGGCTCGTATTGCAGCTGGCGCGCGACGCGATCGCGGTCGCCGGCCCGATCCTGCAGCGCTCTCAGGTGCTCAGCGACGAGGATCTGATCGATCTCGTGCGGGAAACCACGCAGGCCCACATGAAGGCGATCTCGCGCCGCGAAGAGGTGAGCGAGAAAGTCTCCGAAGCGATTGTCGAGCACGGAGACGACGACACCATCGCGGTTCTGGTGCGCAATGACGGCGCGAAGCTCTCGAGAACGACCTTCGAGGCGGTCACCCGCCGCGCGGAAACCAGCAGGACGCTGCAAGGCCCGCTTGTCGACCGCCATGACACGCCCGCCGACCTGCTCAACGACCTCATGATGGTCGTCGAGGCCAAGCTGCGCGAAAAGATCCTGCAGCGCTTCGACGATCTGGAACCCGGCGTGCTTGAAGCCGCCCTCGCCGCTTCCCACGACCGCCTCGCCAATCGGATCGCGGAAGACCGCGAGGTCGCAGAGGCGCAGAAATTCGTGCGCGCCAAAAAGCTTCGCAACCAGCTCGACGGTTCGCTCCTCGCCAGCCTCCTGCGCGAGGGCGAGATCACGAAGTTCTGCGTCGCGTTCGCGGACATGACGGGCGTGGACTACCACACCGCCAGGCGCGCCTATGAGGCGGAGGACGTGGATGCTCTGACGCTCGTCTCCAAGGCCGCCGGCCTTGAGAAGACGCTGTTCGTCACCATCGCCGTGCTGCGGGCCGGCGCACGGGAGGACGCGTTCTCCAAGGCCTCCGAACTCGGCAAGATATATGACGCGCTCGATACCGCCTCCGCCCAGCGCGCGCTTCGGTTCATGAAGGCGCGCCGGGCGGCTGCAGCCTGAGCGGCCTCAGTTTTCCCAAAGCTCGCGGCGCCAGTTCGGTGGCGGAAGCGTCTCGCGGACTTCCAGGATCAGGACGTCCGAGGCGGCCTCGCCATGGCGGTCAATGCTCGTGATCTCGATCCGGTGGACGCCCAGAGGCAGGTCTGCGGGCAACGCCGCGCGCCAGAGATGGCTGTTGCGGTCGGCGACGGAGCGTTGCGGCTGGGCCGGACCCGGACCGAACTGACGGCCCTGGTAGAGCTCGAAACCCTGGGCGCGCGCGTCGCCCGAGCTGCTCTCAAGCGCGTAGCGTCCCACCATGAGCTGGCGCTCCGCCGCGACGGGGTCCGCCCACTCGGCGCCAATCTTCGGCGCCTCTCCTTCGCCCTGCTGCGTACGCTCGAAGGCCAGCGTCCGGCCGTCCGCAAAACGCGCCTCCACAATGGTTTCCGCAGAGCCGGCCCACACGTTCGCCGTCAGGAACACCCCTTCGGCCAGGTCGGACGGCGTGACGATCCCGGTATCGGGGAGGTCGTTGAGGTTGAGCGGCGGCAGCGGATCGCGCGTCTCGGAATTGCTCGCGGCCCAGGCGGTGATCGCCTCGAACCAGGCGCGGAAAGCCGGCGTGTTGACGCCCGTCCACTTGGTGCGCTGCGGGTCAACGCGAGCGCCGACATAGCGCTCGACATAGTCCGCGCCGTCGAACGCCAGCATGAGAACGCCGTTGGGCGCGCCCATCCGCTGCAGCGCCATGGGATTGCCGTCGACGTTGAAGTCGCCCTGGTACCAGGCTCCCGAAGCGGCCCCGGCGATGATGTGACGGAACGGCAGCGGTCCGGTTCCGGTGTTCTCCGACCAGCCTTCGAAAATCTGGCCGGGGCTGTGGTTCTCGATGGTGTGGGTATGGCCGGAAAGGGAAAGCGCGGGCCGGCCTTCAAGCATCGCGTGGATCCGGTCGAGATCCTCGGTCTGGTGCTGGTGCGAGCCGGAATCCACGAAGGAAACGAACGGGATGTGATGGGCGAGCACGATCAGCCGGTCCTCCGGCGTCTCCGAGATCAGGCCTTCAAGCCAGGTCAGCTGGGTCTCGGTGATGCGGCCGTTATACGTCGTGCGCTCGGCGCAGAAGTCATGGCCGGGAATGGCGATGTCTTCCTCGCCGCAGGGATAGACCACGTTATCCAGCGCCACAAAAAGGACCTCGCCGATCTCGAAGGCGTAGTAGTTCGGCCCGTAGATGCGCCGCCAGCTGTCTGCGCTGTCGGCGTCCGAGCGAGCGTCGAAATCGAAGTCGTGATTGCCGTGGACAAGCCATTGCGGCGCGCCTGCGGCGGCGCCGACCTCCAGCAACCGGTCGAGAAGGCCGAGATCATCGCCCAGAACATCGCCGACATAGAGCAGGCAGTCGTCCGCGCCGAGGCCCATCCCGGCGAGATCGGTCACCGGGCCGTCGCGCAGCCAGCCGATCTCGCGATTTGAATAGGTCTGGCTGTCGCCGACGATGCCGCATGTGAAGGCGTCGGAGCGCGACTCCCTCCGGGTCAGCGGAAAGTCGACCGCCGCCGGCGCCGGACCGGTATCC
>CAZLOV010000018.1:17260-27268 GCA_964561235.1 uncultured Caulobacterales bacterium | reverse complement strand
CTGTAAATCTGCCCGCTTCGGCGTACGCTGGTTCGAATCCAGCCCCCTCCACCATTCAGCCGGTCGGCGGCGGCGATCCGTCCTTGCGGCTATGGCGTATAGTCTGGCGACGACGCCATTCCGGAGCCCGCCCATGATCCGTCCCGTTCTCGCCGCCCTCGCCTGCCTGTCGCTGAGCGCCTGTCTTGGCGGCCCTGCGCCGGAAACCCGCGCGGGTGCCCAGCCGCCCCTGCGAATGGAGACATTTCTAGACGGCCGCACCTACGCATACGGCGTGTTCGAGCGTTCGGGCGTGCTCGACCGCAAGTTCGTGCTGGAGATCGATGGCGACTGGGACGGCGAAACCCTGACGCTTGAGGAGTACTTCCTCTACGACGACGGGCAGACCCAGACCCGGATCTGGGAATGGGAGGCCGCCGCGGACGGTTTCGTTGGAACCGCCGGCGACGTGATCGGCGAAGCCGATATCGAGGTTATCGGCGACGCGGCCTTCTTCACCTATGACGTCGACCTCGTGCTGTCGGACGGAGACACCATCCGCGTGCGGTTCGACGACCGCATCTACGCCGCCGGCGACGAGGTGCTGATCAACCGCTCCACGGTGAAGAAATTCGGTCTCGCCGTCGGCCAGGTCACCGTCGTGTTCCTGAAGAACCGGCCTTCGGACTGGGAAGACGTGCCGCGCGGCTGAACGCCCGGCGCGCAACCTCTCGACAGCGCGTTGCGCGCGCGGTTTGCTGGCGGGCATGACCCGTCACGCCCCGCGCACCGAGCTTTCGACCCATTCCGTCTCCAACCAGTCCGAGCCGCTTGAAGGCGTCAACTGGTTCACCGGCGACCGCATTCTGAGCGAGGCCGTCGCACGCGCAGGCGCTGCGCGCCACGCCGGGCGGCTTTCGGCCTACGGAGAAAAGACTGGCTCGGCGGAGTTTGTGGAGCTGGGCCGGCTCGCCAATGAAAACCCGCCCAAGTTCAAACCCTTCGACCGGTTCGGGCGCCGGATAGACGAAGCCGAGTTTCACCCCGCCTATCACACGCTCATGGCTTCCGGACTGGAGGCGGGCGTGTCCGGCGGCGCCTGGACGGCGGAGGCGGCGGGCCATGTGCTCCATGCCGCCCTGCTCATCCTTCACGGTCACGCCGATGCGGGCACCTGCTGTCCGTTGTCGATGACCTATGCTTGCGTGCCCGCGCTTCGCCACGCCGACTGGACCCATGGCTGGGTCGAGAAAGCGGTGTCCGGAGGCTATGACCCGGCCGCGCAGCCGATGACCTGCAAGGCCGGCGTCACCATCGGCATGGCGATGACGGAAAAGCAGGGCGGATCGGACGTCCGCGCAAACGAGACCCGCGCCGAGCCTGTCTCGGGAGCCCATGACGAGGTCTGGCTGACAGGCCACAAATGGTTCTGCTCCGCGCCGATGTCGGATGCGTTCCTGACGCTCGCCTATGAAGGCGAAGGCGAGACCCGCGCAATGTCGTGCTTCCTCGTTCCGCGCTGGCGCCCGGACGGGACGCGCAACGCCATCGAGATCCAGCGGCTGAAAGACAAGCTGGGCGACCGCTCCAACGCGTCCTCAGAGATCGAATACCGCAACGCCTGGGCGCGCCGCATCGGAGAGCCCGGCCGCGGGGTGCGCACCATCATCGAGATGGTCAATCACACGCGGCTGGACTGTCTTGCAGGATCAGCCGGCCTGATCCGCGGCGCCGTCGCGCACGCCGTCTGGCATTGCGACCGGCGTTCCGCCTTCCAGCGCCGGCTGGTCGATCAGCCTCTGATGCGTCAGGTGCTGGCCGAGCTCAGCCTCGAAGCGGAAGCGGCCCTCGCGCTGGCCTTCGACGTCGCCGCCGCGTTCGACGCCGCGTCAAGCGATCCGGACGCTGCAGCCTATGCGCGCATCGCCACGCCGCTTGCAAAATACTGGATCTGCAAGCGCGCCCCCGCGATCGCCTATGAGGCTATGGAGACGCATGGCGGGGCCGGCTATGTCGAGGAACATCCCCTGCCCCGCATGTTTCGTCAGAGCCCCTTGAACGCGATCTGGGAAGGCTCGGGCAATGTCATCGCGCTGGACGTGCTGCGCGCGCTGCACAAGGACCCCCATGCGAAAGAGGCCCTGCTGTCGCGTCTCGAAGAGGTGCGCGGCGAGTATCCGGCGCTCGATTTCCGCATCGATGCGGTCGAGGCCATGCTGCGCGACGGCTTCGGCGAGGCTCATGCGCGCCATTTCGCGGAAACGACCGCGCTTGCGCTCACCGGGGCTGCGCTCGCCCGCTCCGGCGTCAACGCCGCAGCGGACGCGTTCATGCAAAGGCGGCTGTCGGAAAGCGTGATCAGTCTTGGCGCGGGCCATGGCGCCATCGACGAGGCCGCGCTGATCGACCGCGCCCGGCTCCAGGCCTGACGCGGCGGCGACGGCGGGGGAGAGCGCCATGATCCTCGCAGCGCTCGGCGCCTATGTCCTGATCCAGCTCGCCATCGCTTACTGGGCGTCGCGCCGGGTGGCGGGCGATGCAGATTATCTCGTAGCAGGCCGTAATCTCGGCGTGTTTGCTGTCGGCGTATCGATGTTTGCGACCTGGTTCGGCGGCGAGACCGTCATGGGCGCCACAGCCACCATCGCGGAGGAAGGCCTCGCCGGGGCGCGCGCCGAGCCCTTCGGCTATGCGCTCTGCCTTGTGGTCTCGGCGCTTTTCGTCGCCGGGAGCCTGCGCGCCAAGGGATATCTGACCCTGGCGGATTTCTTCCGCGACCGTTTCGGCGCGCGCGCGGAGGTGTTCGCGGCCCTGGTCGCGATCCCCACCTCGATCGTCTGGGCGGCCGCCCAGCTGCTGGCGCTGGCGGCGCTGCTCGCCGCCGTTGCGAACCTACCGGTCGGCCTGACGCTGCTGGGCGCGACCGCGCTGGTCATCCTGTACACGTTCCTTGGCGGGCTTCTCGGGGATGTCGTCACCGACATCCTGCAAAGCGGGATCGTCCTTGCGGGGCTTGTGATTCTGATGGGGCTGCTGATCGCGCGCGCGGGCGGGCCTGCAGACGCAATCGCCGCCATCCGCCCGGACCAGCTCGTCCTCGTGCCGCCGGGCGAAAGCGTGATCGAGCGCATAGACGCCTTTGCGATCCCCATTCTCGGCAGCATCGTCGCGCAGGAGGCCATCGCGCGCTTTCTCGGCGCGAAGACGGCCCGGACCGCCGTTCGCGGCGGATTGCTCGCGGGTCTTCTTTATCTGCTCGTGGGGGGCTTTCCGCTCGTCTTCGGCATGATCGCGCCGAATGCGGGCTTTCCCGCCGGCGACGGCGACCTCTATCTGCCGCTGCTGGCCGCAGATCTGATGCCGACGGCGCTGTTCGTGGTGTTTGCAGGCGCGCTGTTCTCCGCGGTGCTCTCGACGGTCGACAGCGCGCTGCTCGCCGTCTCGGGCCTTGCGACGGAAAACCTCTATGCGCGCGTGCGCCCCGCAGCCGGCGCCGGAGAAAAACTCGTCGCCGCGCGCAGCTTCACCGTGGCCGCCGGAGTGTGCG
Organism: uncultured Caulobacterales bacterium; assembly: GCA_964561235.1. Taxonomy (GTDB): domain Bacteria; phylum Pseudomonadota; class Alphaproteobacteria; order Caulobacterales; family Maricaulaceae; genus JBCBSP01. Next base: position 23,742 of record CAZLOV010000018.1, on the reverse strand, counting down.
CGCTTGGCGTCGCCTTAAGCGGGGAGAGCATTTACGGGCTGGTGGAGATCGCCTCCTCGCTGGGCTCGGCCGGGCTTCTGGTCAGCGTCCTGATCGGTCTTCACACGCGCTTCGGCGATGAACTCAGCGCGTTGAGCGCGCTTGCGGCCGGCCTGATGACGATCGCGCTTGCGGATTATGTCTTTGTCATCCCGGGCGGCTTCCTGCTTTCGATCGCAGCCGCTGCGGGCGCCTATGCGCTTGCGGGTCTTCTCCGCCGCGCCCGCGCCGCTGCAGCCTAGCCGAGCACGCCGTAGACCAGCGTTCCCAGGATCGTGCCCAGCGCATAGCCAAGCACGCCCACCAGCACGCCCGGCGTGACGAGATCGCGCCAGCCCTTCGCGGCTGCAAGCGCCGGCGCGGTGGTGGCGCCAAGGATCGCCGCGTTGGAGGCGATGATGATCTCCGGCAGGGAGAGCCGCGCAAACTTCGCGAGCGTGAACGCAACGAGCCCGTGCACGCCGACCAGAACGGCGATGAACAGCATGATCATCGGGAAGGAGGCGATGAGTTCGCCCACATCCGCACCAGCCGCGATCGCACCGAAGAAGACGAAGGCGAACACCACCCCCAGTTCGAACCCGCCGTGCAGCCGGCTCATCCGTCCGGGGATCAGCGTCGGCAGAACCAGGGCGAAGAGCGTGATCAGCACGTAGCGGACCGAGCTGGCGCCGATCTCCTCGATCCAGGCCGCGGGAAACAGGCTGGCTGCAAACGGCGTGGCGGCGTCGGCCAGCGCCACGACCGTCAACGCATAGGCGAGCGTCAGAGCAAGGCTCAGCGCGCTGGCGCGGTCCGTGCTCGCCTCGACCACCTTGTCGGCGTCTTCCTCGCGTGAGTGATCACGCGGGGTGAACCGGCGGGCGATCCAGGCGACGCCCGGCATGAGCGCAAGAACGCCGAGATAGGCCGCGCTTGCGAGATGGTCCGCCGCAACGATGCCGGAAACCAGCGCCGGCGCCTCGCGGGTCAGCCCGGTCACATCCGTCAGCGCTCCGAAATTCACCGAGCCGCCCACATAGGACGCGGTCAGCGACCCCGCGATCGCGCCCGTGCGCTCGCTCAACTCGCCCAGCGGCACGAGCAGGACCGCCGCCGTCACCCCAACCACCGTCGCAAAGGCTGCGATCAGGAAGGCGCCGGTCATGCGCGTCGTTTCGAAAAAGATCCGGCGCAGATCCGCCTTCATCAGGAAAAGCGGGATCAGCACCGGCACCGCATAGGCGAAGACGAAATCATAGGCCGGACTGTCAAAGGGGATGATCCGCAGGTTCGAGGCCAGGATCGCAAACAGGATCGTCCACACCGTGCCCGTCAGCAGCGCTCCGAACTTCGTGCGCTCCAGGAGAAAGCCCGCAGCGGCGATGACGAACAACGCCGCCATGACGGCGAGCGCATTGTCGGCGGGAATGAGCGCCATGGTTCTGTCCCCTCTTGATCCGCCCGCAGCTTAGGCGCGCAGGCGATTATCTGTCAGCCGCAAGACGCGGGAATTCTTCACGCAAAACCTTCAGCTTCGGGTCGATATAGGTGCGGCAGAACGGCTTGCCTGCATTGCGGCGGGCATAGTTCCGGAAACGCTCCGGCGACGGCTGAAACGCCTCCAGCCGGATCACGCGGGTGACCGGCGGGCGGGCCAACGTGCGACGCGCCGCCTGCAGGACAGCCTCGGCCCGGGCGGCCTGTTCGCTGTCGAGCACGTAGACGGCGCTTCGATACCTCTCGCGCAAAGCGTGGTTCGAGTGGCTGGAATGGGTGGCGAGATGGATCGCGATCAACTCTTCTAGAGCGGCCGCGCGGGGATCGAAGCTGACGCGCACGGCCTCTGAGAACGCCTCGTCCGGAGAAGGCCCCGCGATAAAGCCCTGCTCGACGCGCGCAACGCCGCGGACCGCGTCGAACACGCCCTCGGTGCACCAGTGACAGCCGCCGCCGAAGCCTGCGGTTTCATAACGGAATGCTTCGCTCATTCAGGCGGATGTGGGCGCGCCGGAGCCCTGCGCCAACTCACCAAGACGTCATCAGGATCATGGCAGCGCCGCGGCCGGCGGCGGGTCGCCGGCCGTGGGACAGCCTTCCGTCAGCTGCGTCCAGGAGAGGTCGACCGCAATCCAGCGCCCGTCACGCTTCTCAAGGTCGATCATGTTCACGCCGCAATGGGAAAAAGCGCCGTCACGCCAGAAATCGAACGGGCCGACGATCGAGGCGGTCTCCCCGTGGACCTGCACCTGCGGCGGAGACGTCCAGCGCTCGTAGAGAACCGTCTCAGCGGGCTGCATGGACGCAATCAACTCCGAATTGGGAATGACGCGTGCGTCGGCGGCCTCGTCGCTATCGAGCATGACCGTCGACACGCCGTCCTCGGCGAGCACCGCGCGCCAGTCCGCCGGATCGCGGCTTGCGACCGCGTCGAACAGAGCGTCCGCCACCGCCAGCACCGCCTCCCGCTCGCTTGCAGCGCCCGCGGAGGGCGTCAGGGCAAGCGCAAGGAGGGGCAGCGCGGCAAGCATCGCCTTAGGCCTCCCCGGCGATGAAGGCGTCGGCTTCGATCTCGACGAGGAATTCAGGGCTGGCGAGCGCGGAGGTTCCGATCATGGCGCTCGCCGGCGGGAAGGCGTGAAACGCTGCGCGATGCGCCGCGCCCACGGCGCGCTGGGCTTCCGGGCTCATGTCGGTGAGATAGACGCGCGTTCTGACCACATGGCGCATCTCCGCGCCGGCCTGCTTCAGCGCCGCCTCGATGATTTCAAGACAGCGCGCCGCCTGCGCGCCCGGATCGCCGGGCGCGAAGGGCTTGCCGTCCTCGCCAAGCGCAACCGTGCCGGACACCCACACATGCGGGCCCGCCCGCACCGCGCGCCGATAGCCGACATGCTCCTCCCAGGGCGCGCCCGAAGTGATCCGAAGAACCTCGTTCACTGCGCGCCTCCGGTCTCCGCCGGCACGCCGTTTTCAAACAGATCAAGCGCAATCGCCGCCATGCCTTGCGCGCCGCCAAGCACGGACGCGCGCGCGTCAGGGTAGAAGAAAGGCGAATGATTGCCCGGCGGCGCTTCGCCCCGGCCGGCATACTCCGCCCAGCGGTCCTCCGGCTGCGCGCCAACCCAGAAATAGAAGATCGGAACGTTCTGCGCGGTCATCCCGAAACGGGAGAAATCCTCCCCGCCGGTGGTCGGATCGGCGAGGCTCACCTGCTCGCCGAACTGCGCGCGCAGAACGCCGCCGGCCCGGGCTGCAAGCGCATCGTCATTGTACAGGGCGGGCGTGTAGACCTCCTTGATCTCCACGCGCGGAAGCATCTCGCCTTCGAGCCCGGCGGCCATGCCCTGCGCGCGGGCGATGCGCTCGATCCCGCGCAGCAGCGTCTCGCGGACGCTGTCTTCATAGGACCGGACGGTGAGCTGGAGATGGGCCTCGTCGCCGATGATGTTGTGCTTCGTGCCGCCGTTGAAGGCGCCGACGGTGACCACCCCGGTCGCCTCCGGCGGGATCTCGCGGCTGACCAGCGTCTGCAGGTTCACAACGATCTGGCTTGCGATCACGATCGGATCCACGCCGGTGTGCGGCCGCGAGCCATGCGTGCCCACGCCCTTCACGTAGATGTCGACGGTGTCGACATTGGCCATCAGAAAGCCCGGCCGATACTGCACCACGCCGGCGGGCAACCAGCCCACCGCATGCTGGCCGATCACCGCGTCAGGCTCGGGAAAGCGCTCGTAAAGACCGTCCTCGATCATGGCGGGCGCGCCTGCGCCGAGTTCCTCGGCAGGCTGGCCGTAGAGCAGAAGCGTGCCCGACCAGCGATCGCGGTTCTCGCTCATCCAGCGCGCCGCGCCCACAAGCGAGGTCATGTGCGCATCGTGCGCGCAGGCGTGCATGACCGGCACTTCATAGCCGATATCATTGGTGGACGTGGCGGTGGAGGCGAAGTCAAGACCGGTCTGCTCGCGCACCGGCAGCGCGTCCATGTCCGCACGCAGCGCGATGACAGGCCCGTCCCCGTTCTCCATCACGCCGACAAGGCCTGTGCGGCCCACGCCGGTGGTGACCTCGAAGCCGGCCTGACGCAGCTCCTCGGCGAGGCGCGCGGCGGTCTCCGTCTCCTGGAAGGAAAGTTCGGGATTCTCGTGGAAGTGCCTGTAAAGGCTCTCCAGATACGCGTCGTAATCCGTACTCAGATCGTTTGAGAGATCCGCCTGGGCGAAGGCCGGCCCGGCGCTCAACGCGACGGCGGCTGCAGCGAGCCAATAACGCATGTGCTTGTTCCCCGATGTCTTCTGGGGACATTCGAGCGCGGAAACACGGTTAACGTCAATGCAAGCGCGGCGAAACGCTATCCGAACAGGGCGTCCACATCCGCCTGCACGTCGTCGCTGTCCGCCGCCTCGGCCCCGCTGTGGATGACGCCGTTGGCCGCAGCGATCAGCGGCTTGATCTCGTCTGCGGCGCGGCGCGCGGCTTCCGAGCAGGCCGCCGCACCGCCCTCGCGCAGGAGCCCCTGGATGTCGGCGACCGCCTCGTCGATGGCCGCAATGATCGTTTCCAGATGCGCGCGCACAGGCTTCTCGACGGCGGCGTAGGCCTCGATCGCGAGTTGCTTGTCCGCGAAGCTTGAGCGCTCGAAATGGCCGACATAGTCCAGCGGCGTCCAGTCGAGCACGTCTTCCGCGCAATCGGGCATGTCGGGCAGCATTTCAAGAAGCATCACGACTTCATTGAAATGATTGAGATAATCTGTCGCCAGACCCGTGCGCGGATTGATGTTGGCCGCCGCCAGGCGCTCGGGCGCAAACACGCCCTCGCCGATTGCGATCGCCGCCTGCCTCACCGCACAAATCCCCCGGACGTTCCACGAACAGGCCCGCGACTATGACCGGATGAGGTTACCAAACGGCTGATCAGGGCTCAGCCGGACGCCTCGCCGCCGCCGAAACGCTCCGCCCATGCTGCGACCTGCTCGTCCTCCACCTTTGCGAACAGAACCTCGGGCGGGTTGAAGGCGTGGCCGGGTTCAAGCGCGCCGAGAATGTGCGCTGCGCCGCCTTCCGGCCAGTCGCGCGGCGCATCGGCGAGCCCCAGCGCGTTGAGAATGCGCTCCGCGGTGAAGGGCGTCACGGGATGTGCGATCAGCGCGAAAAGCCGACACAGATTGACGCCCGTGCGCACGCCCAGGGCTGCGCGGTCGCGGTCGGTCTTGAAATGCGTCCAGGGTTCGGCGCGGGTGAGATACTCGTTGCCCAGCGCCCAGATGGCGCGCGTTTCCGAGGCCGCCTTGCGGAACTCCATCGCCTCGTGATGCTGCACGAGCGCGGTCAGGCGCACGTCCAGCTCGGCGTAGAGCCAGCGCTCGTCCGGCCCGGGCTGACCGCCTTCCGGCACGGCCCCGTCGAAGCGCGAGGCCCCGAAGCGCAGGATCCGATTGACAAAATTGCCGAGCACGTCGGCGAGGTCCTTGTTCACGACGGACTGGAAATGCTCCCAGGTGAACTGCGCGTCCGCGCCTTCAGGCGAGCCGGCGATGAGATACCATCGCCAGTAGTCCGCCGGCAGGAGCTCGAGCGCCTGATCCATGAACACGCCGCGGTCCTGCGAGGTGGAGAACTTGCCGCCGTACCAGGTGAGCCAGTTGAACGCCTTGAGCTGGTCGACGGTCTTCCACGGCTCGCCCGAGCCAAGGATCGTCGCGGGGAAGCTCACCGTGTGGAACGCCACATTGTCCTTGCCCATGAACTGGACGTAGCGGACGTCGTCCGCGCCTTCGTCGGTGCGCCACCAGGCGTGCCAGCCCTCGCCCTCGTTCGCGTCCATGCCGTTGGCTTCGGCCCATTCGGCGGTCGCCGCGATATATCCGATCGGCGCATCGAACCAGACATAGAACACCTTGTTCTCGAAGCCTTCACGCGGCCCGCCGTCTTGCGTGACGGGCACGCCCCAGGAGAGATCGCGCGTGATGGTGCGGTCGCGAAGCCCTTCGTCGAGCCATTTCAGCGCGATCGATTTCGCAAGCGCAGGCCAGCCCGTCGCGGCCTCCACCCAGGCCCGCAGCCGGTCCTCGAGCGCGGTCTGCTTCAGACGCAGATGGCGCGTGTCGCGCACCTCCAGCTCGCGCGACCCGGACACGGCGGAATAGGGCTCGATCAGATCGACCGGATCAAGCAGCCGTCCGCAATTGTCGCACTGGTCGCCGCGGGCCTTCTCATAACCGCAGTTCGGACAGGTCCCCTCGACATAGCGGTCCGGCAGGAAGCGGTCGTCGGCGATGGAGAAGACCTGCTGCTCGACGACCTCCTCGATATAGCCGTTGCGCTCGAGCGCCTCGGCGAAGTGCTGGGTGAGACGCCGGTTCCACTCCCCGCTCGTCCGGCCGAAATGATCCCAGGAGAGGCCGAACTGCTCGCCGATGCGCTTCTGGATCTCGTGCTGCTCGTCGCAATAGGTCCGCA
>CAZLOV010000018.1:0-17250 GCA_964561235.1 uncultured Caulobacterales bacterium | reverse complement strand
GCGGCGGCCGCGGCAAGCTCAGCGGGGGTGCCGTGCTCGTCCGTCGCGCAGATGCTGAGCACGTCGTGGCCGCGCATGCGCTGGAAGCGGGCGTGCACGTCGGCGGGCAGCATCGAGCCGGCGAGATTGCCGAGATGCTTGACCCCGTTGATATAGGGAAGCGCGGAGGTGATCAGGATGCGGGCCATGACGTTCCGGAAGCGGCTTGTCGGCGAGGCCGGGAAAACACCACGGTCTCCGCGCCACGTCACGGGCTTTTCGCCGCTGCGCGCGCTTGGCGGCGCGCGCGCGGGGCGTTAGACGGGAACGGCGGACGGCCGGCTTAGCTCAGCTGGTAGAGCAGCGGTTTTGTAAACCGAAGGTCGGGGGTTCGAGTCCCTCAGCCGGCGCCGCCGATCAAAAGCCGCCTGCAAGCAGTCCGTTGATCGACAGGATCAGCGCGCCCAGCGCAATCGCGGGCGCGATGAACACCAGCGCCTCCATCCAGATCGCGGACTTGTACAGCCCCAGCTCCCGCTGGAACGTCGCCCAGTCGAGATTGTAGCGCCCGGCGTATTTCGGCTGCGCTGCGAAGACCCAGAGATCGCGGCGCGTGCGCTCGACATATCTGCCGCCGAACACAAGCCCCGCCATGACGAACCAGCCCGCCAGCATGAACGCTGCGAGCACCAGCGCATTGTCTTTGAAACGGTAGACGAGCGTCACATAACGATACGCGCTCGCGCCCATCAGCATGTGGATGATGAGGAAGTCGCCCGCCCATTGCGGCGCGCCGGGGATCACGCTGTGGATCAGAGCGGTCAGCGGCCCGGAGACGAAGGCGCGGAACGGGTCGATCCAGCGGGCGATGCCGCCGGACAGGGCCAGATCGCCGATATGGATCGCCATGGAGGTGATCGCGAGCGCACCGAAGATCATCGCCGTGATCGCCGCCGCCCAGCCCAGCCCCTTCATGACGCGTTCCTTTCGCCGCCGCCGCACGGCCCCCGCCGCGTTTCGTTCATGAATTACGCAAAGCATGGGCCAGACGCCGGGCGCAGAGCGGTGCGCGCTTGATCCGCAGCGCCCGGCGGGCTAGCGGACGAAGCTGGACCAGCCTGAGGACGCCCATGCGCCGCCTTCTTCCGCTCGCCGTCATGACGGGGCTCGCCGCCTGCGGGCCATCGCCCGCGGACGGACTTGCGGCGGCCGAACCGCATGGCGGCGCAGCGGGCGCAGAGCGCAACCGCGCGGAGCTCAACGCACAGGCGCGCGCGGTTCTGGAAGCGCTGGACGGCGATCTGCTGTCGGCGAACCTTGAAAACGGCCGGCGCCTCTACCGGCGCTGCAGCGCGTGCCACACGCTGGAAGCCGGCGGGTCGCATCTCGTCGGGCCCAATCTGCACGGCGTATTCGGCCGCACGGCGGGCAGCGCGGACGGGTTCGGCTATTCCGCAGCGCTGCGCGAGGCGGAGTTTGCATGGACGCCGGAGCGGCTGGAAGCGTGGCTGGCGAGCCCGCGCGAGTATCTGCCGGGCAACCGGATGAGCTTCGCGGGCCTGCGCGAGCCGGACGACCGGCGCGACGTCACCGCCTATATCGCCGTGCAGACGGCGTCGGGCGGCTAGGCTTCGGCGTCTTCCGCCTCCGGCCGCGGCTCGACCAGCTTCACCGCCAGGATCGACAGGCCGTAAAGCCCGAACATCGCAGCGCCGAGAAACAGCTGGCTGATCGGATCGGGCGGCGTGACGAAGGCGGCGAACGCGGCGATGCCGACCAGGGCCAGCTTCCATGTCCGTATGAGCTGACCGGAGGTGATGATGCCGACCTTTCCCAACAGGGACAGCAGGACCGGCAGCTGGAAGGAGGCTCCGAAGGCGAGGATGAGCGTGGTCACCAGGTTGAGGTATTCCGAAACTCGCGTGAGCAGCTGGATCTGCGCGCGCCCGTCTCCGCCGGGTTGCTCCTGTCCCAGCGCAAAACCCATCACGAAAGGCAGGATGACGTAGTAGACGAAGGCCACCCCGGCGGCGAACAGGACCGGCGAGGCGATGAGGAACGGCGCAAAGGCGAGGCGCTCGTTCTTGTAGAGCCCCGGCCGAACGAACGCCCAGACCTCGTAGGCGATGACGGGAAAGGCCGCGATGATCGCGCCGAACAGCGCAAGCTTGAGCTTGACGAAGAAGAATTCGAGCGGCGCGGTGAAGATCAGCTGCAGCTCCAGCCCGTCTGCGGAGGTCCCGCGCACGCGGCGGGCGGCGTTTTCAAACGGCACCAGCAGGATGTTGTAGATCGTCTCCGCAAAGACGAAGCAGACCGCAAAGCCGATCCCTATGGCGATCAGGCAGACGATCAGCCGGTTGCGCAGTTCCTCGAGATGGGCGAGCAGCGGCGCGCGGGAGGCCTCCACCTCGTCTTCAGGCGAGGGCCCGCCGCCCGGCAGGCTTTCCGGGCGTCCCATCAGCGCGGTCTCTCGCCTTCGGCGCGCTCACGCGCAGCGGCCTCGAGCGCATCCTCGCCGGCGTCCTCAGCGGGCGGCTCCGCCTCAACCGGCGCGTCTGCGGTGCGCGGATGGGCCGCCTCGACGCCCGCGCGCGGACTTGCCGGCGGGCCGGTCATCTCCGCCTCGATGTCCTTGAGGCCGATTTCCTTCTCGAAACTGCGGCGCGCTTCGCCAACCGGGTCGGCGCGCTTGAGCGCCTCGATCTCGCGGCGCAGTTCGTCGAGCTCCGCCTGACGGCCCAGCTCGTCGAACCCGCGCATGAACTCGCGCGCCATGCCGCGTGCCTGCCCGACCATGCGGCCGATCTTGCGCATCAGCAAAGGCAGCTCCTTGGGTCCCACGACCACGAGCGCGAGAATGGCGAGAACCAGAAGTTCCGGCGCGCCTATGCCCGGGTTCATGACCCACTCCCTTGCGCGATCCGGCCTCGTCGAGGCTTAGGAATTGGCGCGCTCGTCCTCGCGCGCAGCATCCGCGCGCGACCCGGCGTCATCCGGCAACGCGCCGGTCTTGCGGTCCTTGTCTTCGCCCTCGTCGTCGCGCAACCCCTTGCGGAACGCCGTCACGCCCTTGGCGAAATCACCCATGATCGCGGAAATCTTGCCGCGTCCGCCGAACAGGACGAGCACGAGCAGCGCGACGATTAACAGACCTGTCCAGTGCGGAGCCATCGGGTTCTCCTTGGCGTTGGCGCATGCCTACACGTAATCCATCGGCGCGGCGGGTCCAAGACGAAGCGGCGCCGCGTCCTTCGCGCAGGAAGATACGCGCGAGGCCGCGGCTAGTCGTCGTCCTGCAGGAAATCGAGATGGAAGTTCGCCGCCTCCTCCTCGCTCAACTCGTCTTCCTCGGCCTCGCCAAGCAGGCGGGACGGCTCGGGCAGGTCGAAATCAGGCGGCAGGCGCGAGGACAGAAGCCCTGCAGCCTTGAGATCGCTCAGCCCCGGCAGATCGGAGATCGAGGCGAGGCCGAAATACTCGAGGAATCCGTCCGTCGTGCCGTAGGTCACAGGACGTCCCGGCGACCGCCGCCGGCCGCGCAAGCGCACCCACTTCAGTTCGAACAGCAGGTCCAGCGTGCCCTTCGAGACCGCCACGCCGCGGATTTCCTCGATCTCCGCGCGCGTGACCGGCTGGTGGTAAGCAATGATGGCCAGCGTCTCCAGCGCCGCCTGCGAAAGCTTGCGGGGCTCCTCCCGGATGTCCTCAAGCAACGGGGCGAGATCCGGCGCGGTCTGGAGGCGGAACTTCCCCGCCGCCTCGCCCAGCACCACGCCTCGCCCGTCATAGCGCTCCGCAAGCGCAGACAGCAGCGCAGGCACGTCGGCGCCTTCGGGCAGGCGCGCCTTCAGCGTCTCGATGTCGAGCGGTTCGGAGGCTGCAAAGAGCAGCGCCTCCAGCATCCGCACGCCCTCGTCTTCATTGTCGACGGCGAGCCGGAGGCCGGGCGGGCCGGGCGCGTCCAGCGGCCGGGTGCGCGCGCGCAACTCGTCGATGGCCGCGCGCAGCGGATCGGGCCTGCCCGCCTCTCCGGGACGGTCTTCGCTCAAGGCGCGCCCTCCCTTTCGCCGCCGCGCACATAGATCGGATCGAACACCGCCTCCTGGCGCAGCTTCGCCTCGCCGTCCTTGGCGATCTCCAGCGCGGCCAGAAGCGAACTCGCCAGCACCGAGGCCCGCGGCACGTCCTCGCCGAGCTCGTCGCCTCCCGGAAGCAGCTCGTCAAGCGGCGTCCATGCGCCAAGCCCGGCGACGACCGCGCTCAGCCTCCGGCGCGCCGTTTCGAGCGCATAGACCGGCTGCGCAGTCGGCTTGTAGCTGGAAAAGGCCTGTGCTTCGCACCGCCGGGCATAGGCCTTGAGCAGGTCGAAAAGGCTGGCTTCGTATTTCGGCGCGGTGATCGATCGCACGCCTTCAGGCGCGCCGCGCATGAACACGTCGCGCTGGCTCAGCGTGCCGGAATAGAGCGCAGCGCCCGCAGCGCGCATCGCGTCGAGCCGCATGAGCCGGAAGGCCAGCGCGGCGGCGAGCGCCTCCGGCTCGGGCTCGTCGTCCTCCGCGCGCGGTTTCGGCAGCAAAAGCCGGCTTTTGAGATAGGCCAGCCACGCGGCCATCACGAGATACTCCGCCGCCAGATCAAGCCGTCTGGCCCGGGCGCGTTCGACAAAGGCGAGATACTGATCCGCCAGCGCCAGGATGGAGATCTGCGACAGATCGATCTTCTTGCGCCGGGCGAGTTCGAGCAGCAGATGCAGCGGCCCTTCCCAGGCGCCGACGTCGACGATCAACGCCTCGTCCGGGTCGGCCTCGCCCGCGGCCTCGAAGCGGCCGGCTTCCGCGTCGTCTTCAAACGGCTCGGTCAAACCTGCGGCCCCACATACGGCCCGGCGGAGGCGGCGGGCACGGCGAGCCCTGCGGCGGAAAAGCAGGTCTCGATGCGCGCGAGAACGCCCTCCATGTCGGGCGCGCGCCGCGAACGGGCCGCCTCGGCCAACTCGGCGCGTTCCGCCGCACGGCCCGAGAGCGACGCAACGGCGTGGGCGAGATCGACCATCTCGGCGAGCTTTCCGTTGCAGTGCATGACCATGTCGCAGCCCGCGCGGAAGGACGCCGCGGCGCGATCGCGCAGCGAGCCCTCCAGCGCCTTCATCGAAAGGTCGTCCGTCATCAGCAGGCCGTCGAACCCGATCTGCTTGCGGATGACCTCTCCGACCACCTCCTGGGAAACCGTCGCGCAGTGTTCGGGATCGACCGCTTCGTAGACGACATGGGCGGTCATCGCCATGGCCGCCCGGTTCACGCCGCTGAACGCGGCGAAGTCGGTTTCGCCAAGAACCTCCAGCGGCTCTCGCACGCGCGGCAAGGCATGATGGCTGTCCGCATCGGCGCGTCCGTGACCGGGGATGTGCTTGACGACGCCGGCCAGACCGGCCTCGGCGAGCCCGTCCAGCGCAGCCTGCGCCAGGGCGCTGACGGCCTGCGGATTGGCGTGAAAGGCGCGGTCGCCGATCACCGCGTCGGCGCCCTCGATCTGGAGATCGCAGCATGGCGCGTAATCGGCGTCGACGCCGACATCGGCGAGTTCGCGTCCGATCAGCCGGTAGTTCAGCCGCACCGCTTCCAGCGCGAGCTCCGGTTCCCGGTCCCAGAGCGCGCCGAAGGCGCCGGCCGGCGGCGCCTGGCGCCAGACCGGCGGCTTGAGCCGCTGCACGCGGCCGCCTTCCTGGTCAATGAAGATGACGCAGTCGCGTCCCACCGCATCGCGCAGGCTCCCGCACAGACGCGCAAGCTGGCGCGCGCTTTCGATATTGCGGCCGAAGATGGTGAACGCCCACGGATCCGCATCGCGCAGGAAAGCCTTCTCGTCAGGCGTCAGGAGCGGCCCTTCGACGGCGTAGATCGCCGCGGAAACGCTCATCCCTGCACCACCAGACAGTCCTGGCCGCGCGCCTTGAGGATGTCGCAGTACTGGTTCGCCGCATCACGAGAGGGCGCCGTGGCGACGCGCAGGCGGAAATAGATCCCGCGCTCGCCAAGGTCGGCGCGCATGATCTCCGGCGTCCGGTCGCGCGCAAGATCGGGATAGGACGCCGCGAACTCGCGCCAAGCAGCCTGGGCCTCCTCCTGCGAGCGGTGCGCGGAAATCTGCACTTTCCAGCCGTCCGAGCTTTCCACGAGCTGCGGACGCGCCGGCGCCGGTTCGGCCGCAGGCTGCGCCGGCGCCGCTTCAGGCTCGGGCGAAGCCGCCGCGGGCGAGGCGTCAGCGGAGGGATCCTGCGCGGGCTCGCGGCTGGCGAGCACCTCCTCGATGCTCGACGGGGCGGGCGTCGCCGGCGTGTCGGCCTCGGGAGCGCTCACGGCCGGCTGAGCCTGGGTGTCCGGGGCGGCTTCGGCGCCGTCGAGCGCCAGCGGCGCGGGTTCCTCGGCGGCGGGGCGCGCGGGCGTGTCTGCGCCCTGCACAGGCACCGCGCGGGCTTCCGTCTCCGGATCGCGCAACTCGAACACGTCGAGATCGGCGCCCTCCACCGCAAGCCCGCCCGGCTCGTCCGGCGCGGTGCGGAAGGGGCCGGCCTCAGCGGTGATCACCGGCGGACCCTCGCGGTCGCGGACCCCGAGGCTGTAGGCGTTCCACGCAAGCGCCACGACCACGACGAACAGGACCCCGGCGAGCATCAGGCTGAGCACGCCTCGCCGCGCACCGTCGCCATAGCGCGCGTCAAAGGTGTCGAAATCATCAGGCGGCGGCGCATAGGCGCCGTATCTCTGGTCTTCGGCCATGGATGTTTCCGTTGCCTTGGCGTTCGCGGCGATTCGCCGCCGCACGTCCTTCAAATCCTAGCAGATGCCGGGCGGGGCGGCCCGCCTCAACGCCAGCCTTCCACATGGAAGAGCTTGCGGTGCTCCTCGATCGCGTAACGGTCGGTCATGCCCGCGATGTAGTCGCACACCGCACGCGCCGTGCGTTCGCCGTTCGCACCGTCGCCGAGGCGCTGCACCCAGGTCGGCAGCAGCCCCGGATCGTCCAGGAAGGCGGCGAAGAGGTCGCGCACCACGCGTTTGCCCTTCTCCTTCATGCGCTTCACTTTGTAGTGCAGATACATGTTGGCATACAGGAACCGCCGCAGCACCGAGAGGCTCTCCGTCATGTCCTCGGAAAACGCAATGACCGGCTGACCCAGCGCGCGCACGGCCTCCGGGCTGTCCACCGCAGTCTCACGCAGACGCCTGCGGGCCTCTTCCAGAACATCGCCGACCATCAGCCCGATCATCTCGCGGACGACCTCATGGATCAGGATGTCCTCGGTGATGCCGGGGCGGCGCTCGCGGCAGCGGCGGAACACCTCGCCCACAAGCGGCACCTCGGAGAGCTGTTCGATCGTCAGCAGACCCGATCGCAGGCCGTCGTCGATGTCGTGGTTGTTGTAGGCGATGTCGTCGGACAGCGCGGCGATCTGCGCCTCGATGCCGGAATGGGTGTGCAGTTCCAGCTCACGCCAGCCGGGATAAGCCGTGAAGCCCCACGGCAGGCTTTCGGGCGGATCGCCTTCCGCCATCAGCGGGCCGTTATGCTTGACCACGCCTTCAAGCGTTTCCCAGGCGAGGTTGAGGCCCTCGAAATCGGGATAACGCGTCTCGAGCTTGGTGATGACGCGCAGCGTCTGGGCGTTGTGGTCGAAACCGCCGAATTGCGTCATCGCCTCCGACAGCGCGTCCTCGCCGGAATGGCCGAAGGGCGGATGGCCGAGATCGTGGGCGAGCGCGGTCGCTTCGGCGAGGTCTTCATCGACATTGAGCGCGCGCGCGAGCGTGCGGGCGATCTGGGCCACTTCGAGGGAATGGGTGAGCCGGGTTCTGTAATAGTCGCCTTCATGAGCGACGAAGACCTGGGTCTTCTCCTTGAGCCGGCGGAAAGCGCTGGAATGGATGATCCGGTCGCGGTCGCGCTGGAAGGCGTTGCGCATCGCGCTTTCCGGCTGCGCGTGGAAGCGGCCGCGGGTTTTCGCCGGATCGCAGGCGTAGGGCGCGCGGGGCTCAGGCATGGTCGCTCTCCCGGAACCGCGCCGGAGGCCGCGGCGCAAGGGGTTTCGCTGATGCGGCTACGATCCTTATATTGATCCGCAAGGCGGGGCGAGACCCGCCGCTTGGGCAATGTTCAGGACCTGGCCATGACCGACGTCACGATCACGCTGTCGCAAAGCGCGGCTGAACAGATCAACAGGATCACCAAGGAGCAGGGCGCCGCCTTTCTGCGTGTTTCGGTCATCGGCGGCGGGTGTTCCGGGTTCTCCTACAAGTTCGATCTCGAGCAGGACGCCGCCGACGACGATCTTCGCATCGAGCGCGACGGCGCAACCGTCCTCATTGATCCGATGTCGATCGAATTCATGGAGGACAGCGAGATCGACTATGTCGACGAGCTGATCGGGGCCGCCTTCAAGATCCACAATCCCAAGGCGGTCGCCGCGTGCGGCTGCGGCGTCAGCTTCTCCATCTGATGGACGTCGCCGAAGCGCTGAAGCGCCGCATTTCGGTCAGGGCCTTCCGGCCTGATCCGGTGCCGCAATCCGAGATCGAGGCGATCCTTGAGGAGGCGCGTTGGGCGGCCTCCGGCGGCAATCTCCAGCCCTGGCACGTCACCGTCGTGGCGGGAGAGGCGCGTCAGGCCGTCATCGACGCGGTGCAGCAAAAGCTCGAAACCGACCCGTTTACCGATGAGAACGCCTTTCCCGTCTATCCGCCCAAGCTGTGGGAGCCTTACCGCACGCGGCGCTACGACCTTGGCGAACAGATGTACGGCCTGCTCGGCGTCGACCGGGAGGACAAGGCGGGACGTCTCGCCTGGCTGATGCGCAACTATGCGTTCTTCGGCGCGCCGGTAGGCCTGTTCTTCGCCCTCGACGAACGCATGAACCCCAATCAATGGGCGCATCTGGGCATGTTCATGATGGCGCTCATGCTCGCGGCAGAGGCGCGCGGTCTGGCGACCTGCCCGCAGGAAGCCTGGACGATGCATCGCAAGACCGTGGAAGGCGCGCTGGACCTTCAACCGCCGCTGCAGCTCTATTGCGGGATGGCGCTCGGATACCGCGACCCGGACGCGCCCGTTAACCGGCTGCGCTCCGAGCGTGCGCCCGTCTCCGAGTTCGCGGTGTTCAAGGGCTTCTGAGCCGCTTGCGCATCCCGGCCCTTGTCATGAAGCCGGCAAGCAGGGATCACTCGCGGCGTCCGCCGCACCGGAGTCGTGCTCATGCCCCTGACGATCGCCGCCTGGAACGTCAATTCGATCAAGGCCCGCATCAACAACGTCACCGAATGGCTCAGCCGGTCGGGGCCTGACGTGGTCTGCCTGCAGGAGCTGAAATGCGTCGACGACGCCGTGCCGCGCGAGGCGCTGGAGGATTGCGGCTACAATGTCGAGACCGTAGGCCAGAAAACCTATAACGGCGTCGCCCTGCTCTCGAAGAAACCCATCGAGGAGGTCGCGCTTCGCGCCCTGCCCTTGCTCGAGGGCGACGAGGACGACGAACAGGCGCGCTATCTGGAATGCGTGATCAGCGCCGACAGCGGCCCTGTGCGCGTCGCCTCGCTGTATCTGCCCAACGGCAATCCCGCTCCCGGGCCCAAGTTCGACTACAAGCTGTCCTGGATGAAGCGCCTGCAGGCGCGCGCCGACGCCATCCGCCGCTATGAAGAGCCCGCCGTTCTGGCGGGCGACTACAATGTGATCCCGCGCGAGAGCGACGTGCATGATCCGGCGAAATGGGAAGGCGACGCGCTTTTCAGGCCGGAAAGCCGAGACGCGTTTCATGCGCTCAAGCATTCAGGCTGGACGGACGCCTTCGAGCAGTGCGACGGCCGCGCCCATCAATACACCTTCTGGGATTACCAGGGCGGCGCGTGGCAGCGGAACAACGGCATCCGCATCGATCATCTCATGCTGAGCCCGCAGGCGGCGGACAGGCTCGCGGGCGTGGAGATCGACAAGGACCCGCGCGGCCGCGAGAAGGCCTCCGACCACACGCCCATCATTGCGACCTTCGACCTCTAGGCGGGCCGGCCGGCCTTCGCCGCGGAAGGCTCCAGCAGCGTGTCGATGATCGCCTGGAGCAGCTTCATTTCCTCAAGCGCCTGACGCACGCGGCCGTTGTCCGTCAGCGGCCGCCAGATCGAGCCCGCCTCGAAGCGGTTTACCGTCTCCGCCACGATGAGAAGCTCGCCCTGCCCGTCGCCGTCGGCGAGGTTTTCGTCGAAGCAGGCGCGCACGTTCTTGCCGTCGAGCAGGCGCTCCAGCTCCAGCAGGCGCTCCATGAAGGTCGGGGTGAGCAGGTAGCGCGCCATGACCTGATCGGTGCCATAGACCTCGAAAACCCGCTCGAATGTCGGATCGACAAGCCCGATGCGCTCCAGCTTGCGGCCGGAGATGGCGTGTCCGAGCTTGCTCAGACCGTTGAACCAGCCCGCATCGCGGGTGATCAGCGTGACGCCCTCCACCGTGCGCGGGAAGCGGATGCGCATGAGCACCCCGTGGAAGACGGTCACATAGTAGGTGCGGTTCTTCGATCGGCGGCGCTGCTTCAGATTGGCTTCGCAGACTTCAAACCCGGCGCCGTGCAGCGTGCCGGAAAACTGGTCCTCGAAGTTTCGCCGGTCATGACCCGGCAGCAGCCCGTGACTGCGGAAGGCGTCAAAATGCGCCGGCGTTCCCGGATCCAGCGCATAGCGCCAGCCCAGCGCCTCGGCGAGCCGGCTGTTGAGCCCTGTCTTGATTTCCCGGCGCATGGCGAGGATCGGCGCGCTCGCAGCCCCGCCGATGAGCAGAGCCGCACCGCCCGCAGCAAGAAACGCGAGATCATCGCCCGGTGTGAGCAGCATCACGACAAGGAAAATGCCGACAGCGGCCGCGCCGGCGGCGACATACCCCCTCACCGCCCGGCGGACGGCGTTCTGGCGGCGGTCTTCAAGCTCATCGAGCCAGGGGCCGAGCTCCGCCTCGATCGTTTCGATATCCGCCATGGCCTCCCCCGGAACGAAAACGGGCGCCGGAAAGATCCGGCGCCCGCGTTTGCGTTTGGTTACATGCCCGGCGCCGCATCACCCGCGCCGGCGCGCCACCCGCTCGATTTCCGCCTCGACCTTCGCTTCCACGATGCCCGGAAGGTTCGCGTCGAGCCAGTCCTTCAGCATCGGGCGGATCAGCTCGCGCACGATGGCTTCAAGCGTTTGACCGGGCTGCTCGGAGACGCGCATGTTCGCCGCGAGCGCGGAGAAGGCTGACGCAGCCGCGCCGGCGGCGGCCTGGTCGAGCAGCGCTTCGTCTTCTTCCCGGGTCTCGTAGACGGTTTCATCCGGCTCAGGCGCGGCTTCGGGTTCGTCGTCGCGATCGACGATCATCAGGTCGTCGCTAACCGCCATGGGATCCGTGCCAACGCCGTCCTCGTCTTCCACACGTTCGGTCAGTTCGAGAACGTCATCATCATCCGCCGCCGCGTCGAATTCCGGCTCCGGCTCGGGTTCGGGCGCGGCTTCGAAGGCCGGTTCCGGTTCGGGTTCGGGCTCCGGTTCGGGCTCGAAGCCGGAGTCCGCTTCGGCCTCCGCCTGCGGTTCGGCCTCGGGCGCTGAAGCTGCGTCCGGCGCCTGCTGAGCGTCGCCCGTCTGTTCGTCGTCTTCGTTGATGATGCGGCGAATGGAGGCGAGGATTTCCTCCATCGTCGGTTCTTGGTCGGCGCTTTGCTCAGCCATGGGGGATTTCCTTCGACCGGGAGAGGACCGTCGAGATTGAAACTACGCGCGCCCCGTCATCCCTGTCCACCCTCGCTTCCCGCGGCCGGCGCCGCAAGGAGGCTCTAATTCCACGGCGTTATGTCGAACGCCTTGAAGCGGATGTCTTCGAAATGCGCTTGCGGGTCGTAGGTCTCAACCGGCAGCGCGAGCGACTCCGCATCCAGACGCCCCGTCGCCTGCAGCAGCGCATAGGCCGCCACGACGAAATCGCGCTGGGCGGAGACCAGTTCGAGACGCGAGTTAAGCAGTTCCTGTTCGGCGTCGAGCACGTCAAGCGTGGTGCGAAGGCCTACGAAAGCCTCCTGCTCGACGCCCTCGAAGGCGATCTCGTTGGCGCGCACCGCCTGCTCGCTCGATTCGATCACCGCCTGGGCTGCGAGATAATTGTTCCAGGCGTTGGTGACCGATTCGATCACCTGGCGCTGGGCGACCGTGACCTGCAGCCGCGCCTGGTCCTCGGCGGCGAGCGCCTGCCGCACGCGCGAGCCGTTCAACCCGCCGGTGAAGAGCGGAATGGAGACCCGCGCGGTGATGTCGGTCGAACCGACGCCTTCGCCGGAGAAATCCGACTCGCGCGATTCCGAGGACGACAGGTTCAGATCAAGCGAGGGCCGGAGCGCGGCGCGGGCGATGCGCACCTGCTGGCGCGCGGCTTCTTCCTGAAAGCGCGCAGCGACAAGCTGGGGATTGTCGGAAAGGGCGGCCTCGGCGGCGTCTCCCAGATTGGCCGGCAGAAGCTCCGGCAGTCCCTCAGGCGCCTCGGGATCCTCAGGCATGGCGCCGACCACCCGCTCATAGGCTGCGCGCGAGGCGGCAAGCTGGGCCTGAGCGGCGGAAAGCTGGGCCTGAGCGCCAGAAAGACGCGCTTCGGCCTGGGCGACGTCGGTGCGGGTGATCTCGCCGACTTCGAAACGGTCCCGCGCCGCCTGCAGCTGGCGTGAAAGCACGTTCAGATTGTTCTGACGGATCTCCACCACCGTCTTGTCACGCACCACGTCGAGATGCGCCTGCACCGCGCCGAGGAGCACCTGTTGCTCGGTCGCGCGCAGGTTCTCGCGGCCCGCCTCGACCTGCGCGAGCGCCTGGTCGATTTGTCCGCCGATACGGCCGCCCTGGTAGATCGGCTGGGAGATCGTGCCCTGGTAACTGGCGCGGCCCGGAGGGTTGAGGAAGCCCTGCCCGCCGCGTCCTTCAAGTTCTTCCGTAACGCTCAGGCCGAGCGACACGTTCGGCAGACGCCCGGCGAAGGCCTGCGCGTAGCCCTCGTCGGCCTGCCTCTGCTGGGCGCGGGCCGCCGCAAGCTGAGGGTTCGTCTCATAGGCGAGCGCAAGGGTCTCGGCGAGCGTCTGGGCGTAAACCGGCGCAGCGAAAGTCAGCGACAGGGCGCTGCAGGCCAGAGCGGCGAAAGCGAGGCGTTTCATGGATCCCCCTTCAAAACGCTGGCGCACCATAACAGGGCTCGCTGAGGACGTCGCCCGTCAGCTCAACGCCCGATATAGGGCCGCGGGCCGCAAAGGTGAACAGCGTTCACCGCGCGGACGCATTAAAAATCCGACACCCGCAGCGCATCCTAGAAGACAAAGCCGCGCGCCTTCTCGAAGCCGCTGAGCACGGGCGGCGCCGTATCGAAAACCGAGCGTTCGCCGACAGCGCCGCCGGCGCGGGTGTAGATCATGGCGCGCCCGACCTCCCCGTCGCGCACGATCACCGCGAGCCGGCCGCCGTCGGAGAGCTGGCCGAACCAGGCGTCCGGCACGTCCTCGACCGCGCCGTTGACGAAGATGACGTCATAAGGCCCCTGATCGGCGAGACCCGCGCGGAGATCGCCCGCCACCACGGCGCAATTGGTCAGGCCCGGGGCCGCAAGCCGGTCGGCCGCCTTCGCCGCGGCGTCCTCTCCGGTCTCCAGCCCGACGACCATTTCGGCAAGGTGGGCGATCACCGCAGTCGAGTATCCGCGTCCGCACGCGATATCCAGAACGAGGTCGCCGGATTTCACCTGCGCGGCCTGCAGCAGCTTCGCGAAATCACGCGGCCGCAGCATCACCCGTCCGTCATCGAGCTCCAGCTCGACATCGGCGTAGGCTGCGGCGGCTTTCGAGCGCGGGACGAACTTTTCGCGAGGCAGGCTCAGCATCGCGTCCTGGATGCGCTTGTCGGTCACGTCGTTGACGCGGACCTGGCTCGCCACCATCGCCCGGCGCGCCTCGGCGAACTCGCTCATGGTCGTCTCCCAGCGGATCTCTCCGGCAGACCCGCCGGAGGCCGCAGGCTATAGCCTGCCGCGGCGGCGCGACGCAACGCGTCCGCGCCGCCGCCGGCGACGCCTATTCTCCCGCTTCCGGCGTAACGCGATAGGTCAGCATGGCGTCGTCCGTCAGGAAGCGTCGAGCGGCCTCCTGAATGTCGGCGACCGTGACCGCCTCGACCGCGGCGAGACGCTCGCGGTGATCGTCGAGGGTCTCAGGCTCGAACACCGCTTCGTCGATCACGCCGAGCCAGTAGCTGTTCTGCTCCTGGGCCTGGTTGAAGTTCTCGATCACCGGCGTACGCGCGCGCAAAAGCTCGTCCTCGCTCACGCCGCCCTCGCGCATTTCCGCAGCGATCGAGGCGTAGATGCCTTCAACCTCTTCGATGCGGCCCGGCTCCGGGTCGGACAGGACGAAGATCGCGCCCCAGTTCGGGTAGTCGGGGGCGCTCGCATAGCCCGCCTGCGCCACATAGGCGGCGCTGGCCTGCTCCCGGACCTGATCGGTCGCCTTGAGGTTCATCACCGCGGCAAGCAGGTCGAGCGTCGCCTCGAGCTGACGGTCCCCGCCGGCCGACGCCGGCCACATCGCGACTGACGCGCCGGCGTCCGGCTCGCCGGCATGGGTGGCTGCGCCCCCCTGTTGCGGCGGGGTGATCGACGAGCCGTCAAGCGCGCCCGGTTCGGCGGCGCGCTCCGGCAGGGCGCCAAGGGTAGCGCTGACGAGTTCCGCGGCGCGGTCGGGCTCGATGTCGCCGACAATGCTCACCTCGATGGCGTTTTGCGCCAGCGCCGGCTCCAGCCACGCGCGTAGGGCGTCGAAGCCAGGCTCGAGCGCAGGCTCGACCTCGGCGGGCTGGCCGAAGCGCGGATCGCCGCCGAACAGAAGGCCCGACAGGTCGCGGCTAAGCACGCCCAGCGGGGTTGAATCCTGCGTCTCGTACTGAACCTGCACGGACCGGCGATGCCGTTCCAGCGCTTCCTCGCGATAGCCCGGCGCCGTGAGCGTGGCGGTCAGGAGCTGAAGCGCGCGTTCAAGGTCGTCCGGCGTGGTGTTCGAGCCGAAGGAGAAATGATCGCCGCTCACGGAGAAGCCCCGCGTCGCCTGCACGCCGGCGAGCAGGCTGCGCAGTTCGTCCTGCGAGTGCGCTTCAAGGCCGGCGTCGATGAAGGCGCCCGACAGCGTGTGGAGATAGCCGGGCTCCTGCGGCTGGGTGAGCGTGCCGCCGGCGACCGCGACGCGCACCCGGACATCGTCGGCCTCGAAGTCCGTTTGCTTGACGTTGAGACGGACATTGTTCGCGTAGCGGTACTGGACCACGCCGAGATCCTCGATCTCGGAGCGCTCGACGATTTCGCCCGCCGGTCCGAAGTCGGTGTAGGCGAATTCGCCCGCGGCGCCCTCTTCCGGCGCCTCGACCGCGACGCCGCGGCTCTCTTCGTAGGCGGCGAGCAGGGCTTCGGCGCCGCCCTCTACGTCGACGGGACCCGACATGAAGATTTGCGGGGCGCGTCCGGCGAAGACCTCGTTGAAGGCCGCCTCGATGCTTTCAACCGTCAGCTGCTCCTCGCCCTCGTTGAACAGCTCGAGCTGGTCGCGCGGATCCATGATCACATCGCGGCTGGCGTAGGCGCCCACGATCTGGTTGGCGATCGAAGCGCTCTCGCGATCATCCGCAGCGTTGGCCGCTGTTTCGAGCGCGGAGCGGATATTGGCGAGCTGCTCGGCCACCTCGGCCTCGGTGAAGCCATGCTCGACGGCGCGGCGCAGCTCCTGCTCGGCGGTGAAGAGCGCCTCACGCCACTGATCCGGCTGGGTGACCGCGACCACCTGGGCGACATGCAGCTCATCGAACTGCTCGCCCGCCCCGGCGCCTGCGCCGAGGATGGCTGCGCCGGGCGCTTCCGCGATCGTGGCGAAGCGGCGGTTGAGCACGCCGATGGCGATCTGCCGGCGGAGCTCTTCGAGCGCGACCTCGTAGGTCTCCACATCGTCGGACGGGTCGTCTTCGGCCGGAAGCAGGATTTCCAGCCGTGTGGGCAGACCCTCGTCCACGAACAGGTCCGCGCGCGGCTCGTCCGGAATGTCGACGTCGATGATGTCCGGCGCGGGCACAGGGTCGCCCGGCTGGCTGAAATCGCCGAAGGTCTCGCGCACCATCGCTTCGACCTCGGCGGGGTCAAAGTCCCCCACCACCGTCAGCATGGTCCGCTCGGGCCGGTAGAAGCCGTGGTAGAGCCGCAGGAAATCTTCGCGCGTCGCCGTCTCGACAAGCTCGCGGTCCTCGAAGATCGCCTCGCCCACGCGCGAGCCGGGCAGCAGGAAGTCGTAGAGCGCGCGGAAATAGCGCCGCTGCGGGCTGTTCCGCAGGCGGGACTCCTGGATGATGATGCCGCGCTCGCGATCGATCGCCTCGGGGTCGAAGAGGATCTTGT
Organism: uncultured Caulobacterales bacterium; assembly: GCA_964561235.1. GTDB lineage: Bacteria > Pseudomonadota > Alphaproteobacteria > Caulobacterales > Maricaulaceae > JBCBSP01. The sequence goes on along the minus strand of CAZLOV010000018.1, from coordinate 804 downwards.
CGGCGGTCTCGCGGAACAGGAAGAGCGCGGTGTCGAGCGTCTCGATACGCGGAGCCTCAAGGATGTAGGTCGTCACGTCCAGACCGGTCGAGGCGTTGGTGTCGGCGCCGAAGGACAGGCCCTCGCGCTCCAGGATGCGCACAAGCTCGCCTTCCGGCACGTTCTCGGATCCGTTGAAGGCCATGTGCTCAAGGAAGTGACCGAGCGATTTCGTCTCGTCGCCGAAGACCGGATACTGGCCGACATCATCAAAGCGCATGCGGATCGAGGCGCCGCCGGCGGGATTGTCGTTCGCCTTGATGGCGTAACGCATGCCGTTGTCGAGTTCGCCGAAGACGATGCTGTCGTCCACCGGCAGGTCGCTGGTCAGATGCGCCCAGTCCGGACCGGAGAGATCCGGGCCGGCCGGTTCGGCGGCGGCGGCCGGCTCTGCGGCGGCCTGGTCCTGGACGCCGGCGTCGGCGGCGGGTTCCTGCTGCGAGCAAGCAGCGGCGGCCAGCGCGAGCAGGCTGACGGCAAGGTAAGCGGCGCGCATGACGGATCTCCCCATGTCCTCAGTGCGATGCAAGGCGAGCGGCGCGACGGCGCCGCCAGGTGCTGGTCACGGTAATGGCCGTGACCTGTCTTTCACGTGACAATTCCGTCATTCTTGACGCGTTGCGACCGGCGCCGCCCGTCTGACCCGCGGGTGAGGCTGGCCGATGACAGACGCGCGGGAGGAAGCTAAAACCTCGCTCCTCACCACCGGACGGCGCCATGGCGGAGTGGTGACGCAGAGGACTGCAAATCCTTGTACCCCGGTTC
>CAZLOV010000017.1:21148-27291 GCA_964561235.1 uncultured Caulobacterales bacterium | reverse complement strand
CTGCCGGAGGCCCAGACCCGCGGCTACAAGCCGGGACGCTTCTCGTTCAACGTGAAGGGCGGGCGCTGCGAAGCCTGCCAGGGCGACGGCGTGGTGAAGATCGAGATGCACTTCCTGCCGGACGTCTACGTCGAGTGCGACGTCTGTCACGGCAAGCGCTTCAACCGTGAGACGCTGGATGTGACGTTCAAGGGCAAGTCCATCGCCGACGTGCTCGACATGACCGTCGAGGAAGGCGCGGAGTTCTTCAAGGCGGTTCCGTCCGTGCGCGACAAGATGGAGACGCTCAAGCGCGTCGGGCTCGGCTATGTGAAGATCGGCCAGCCCGCCACCCAGCTCTCCGGCGGCGAAGCCCAGCGGGTGAAGCTCTCCAAGGAGCTCTCCAAACGGGCCACCGGGCGCACGCTGTATATCCTCGACGAACCCACGACCGGCCTTCACTTCGAGGATGTCCGCAAGCTTCTCGAGTTGCTTCAGGAGCTTGTCGAGCAGGGCAATTCGGTCGTGGTGATCGAGCACAATCTCGACGTCATCAAGGTCGCCGACTGGCTGATCGACCTTGGTCCCGAAGGCGGATCGGGCGGCGGCGAGATCGTCGCAGCGGGCACGCCGGAACATGTCGCAGGCGTCGAGGCGAGCTGGACGGGGCGCTATCTCAGATCCGTCCTGGAGCGCGACCGTGCAAGGCAGGCTGCGCTCAAGGGACAGGCGAAGAAGGCCGGTTAGACGCTACGCCGCCGGCTGCGCGTCCGCGCTTGCGCGGCGCAGGAACCGCCAGAGCAGGATTGCGCTCAGCCCGCCGAAGAAGAGCGCCGGCGCCAGCAGGCCGTGGCTATAGGGTGCGCCGGCGAGCCCGGCGGCGTCGCGCATGGCGTGGGCGATGATCTCTTCGCGCGGGGCGGCGCCGTCCTGCAGCGCGGAGACAGCGGCGAGCGCGAACTGGGCTGCGCTGAAGGCGCCATGCGCCATGGCGGGCCCGGCGATCGAGCGGGTGAGCAGAGCATAGAGCGCGAGAAACACGCCCAACACGAAGGCGGCGCCGACAAAGGCCGCGCCCGCGCCCCATCCCGAGACAAACGGGGCGTAGAGATGCGCAGCCGCGAAGAACGCGCTCGAAACGAACACCGCGCTGAGGCGGCCCCAGCGCGCCGCGAGCGCGGAGAGCAGCCAGCCCCGGAAAAGCAGCTCGACAGCCCAGGCGTTGAGAACCAGGACCAGCGCGAATACGCCCAGCCACGCCCACAGCGCGGGATCGGCGAGCCGGTCGACGGCGACGACTTCCGGCGAGCCTGCGCCTGCGCGCGCGCCGAGGCCGGGTGCGAGCATGTCGGCCCCGGCGGCGAAGGTGCACATCAGCACCAGAAGGCCAAGCCCGATGAAGAGGCCGAAAACGGTCTCGCCGGTCCAGGTCAGCGGACCGCGGGCGCCGAGCCCCAGGCTGTTCAGACCGCGCCGCTCAACGACTTCCGCCCAGATCAGCACGCCCGCGATGAGCGTCGTCGCGTATACGACGCCAAGCGAAGACAGCGCGCCGGGCGAATACGGCAAAAGCTCAAGCATGCCTTCCGGCATGCGGCCGGCGTCGAAAGCCATGACCGCTGCGGACCCCGCGGCGCCGGTTGCAAGGGCCGCCGCCCCGAGCAGACCCAGAAGGGCGAACGGCGCCGTCCAGCCGAACGGCCGGCGCGCGTCTTCCGGCCATCGCCCGAACACTTGAGAAAAATCGCGTTCCATCGATCTGCGCCCCGCCCGCGCGCCGTCCCGTGACGCGCCTCGACCGGAAGGCAAGCAAGCCCGGCGCCAGACCCGCGTCCGCAGGCCTTAGCGGCTTCGGGCGCGTCCCATGATGCGCAAAAGCACGACAAGGCTCAGAAGCGCGAAAACCGCAGCCTGCATGTAGAGGATCGGCCCTTCCGGCGCGTTCTCCGCTCCCGCCTGCCCGGTCGCGGTCTGAAGGACCTGGGCGAACACCTCCGCGAGCGGACTGACGGGATCCTCCATGCGCGCTGCGATCAGGCCCGATCCGACCAGCCCGAAATTGAACGCCCCATGGGCTGCAAGCGGTCCCACGACGGAGCGCGCGGCGAGCGCGTACATGGCGAAGAACAGGCCGGTCATGACGATGCCGAGCAAGACCGGCCCGCCGAAGGCCCATCCCGAAGCCAGCGGGATATGAATATGGACCGAGGCGAAGACGAGGCTGGAGACGAGCACGCCCGCAACGGTTCCCCAGCGCGCCGCGAGCGCGCTCATGAGCCAGCCGCGGAAGACGATCTCCTCGGAGCCGCCCTGGATGATGAAGATGACCGCAAACGCGGCCAGCAGCGTCAGCAACGCCGGCTCGGCGAGCACGCCGGCGTCGAGTTGGTCTGCTGCGGGTATGGCGTCCTGCGGGACCAGGTCCGGAAAGACCGCCGCAAAGCCGGCGCCGGCCGCCAGCAGCACCGCCACCAATCCGAGCCCGATCAGCACGCCTCCCAGAAAGCGGCCCAGCCATGCGGCGGCGTTCGGCGCCGACAGGCCGATCGTGGAGAGCGGGCGCGCCTCGAACGTCTTCACCCAGAAGATCGCGAGCGCCGACCAGAGGATGAACTGGACAAGCAGCGTCGTCGCCAATGGAACAGGCTGCAGGATCAGCGTCTCGATCACAGCCGGGTCGGGTTCGGCGCCGTCCGCGGAGAGCGCTTCGATCATGCCGGGCAGCACGGTGAAGATGGCGATCACGCCGGCGATCGTCGACACCACGACGAAGCTCAGATAGCTCAGCGCGATGGCGCCGAACCCCCAGGTCCGGCGCGCGCCTTCAGGCCATGGCGCATAGAGATGGCTCATCGGCAAGGTCTCCCGTGACGATACGAGTCTGAGGTCTGGACGGAGATGCGAACGCGCGGGTTCAGTCGCCGCCGGCTTCCGCGCCCGGCGGGGCGGGCATCGCCGTGGCGTAATCGCCCGCCTCGCGCCGCGCGGCGTAGGCCCCCACGCCGTGCCACAGGCCCGCAGTAAAGATGTCGGCGATGAACTGGAAGGCGGCCACCATGATCATGGCGGCGATGAAACCCGGCGCGGAGAAGGCCTCGGCGAGGATCGGGAAGACCGCCTCCCGATTCTTCTCCGCCACTTCTTCAAGCTGCATGAGCGGTTCGATGACATTCGCCGCCGCCAGCAGGACGGCGACCTGCTGGAACACCCCGGCGACGATCAGGATGAAAAGAATGACAAACACGAGCACGAGATAGGACAGGAACATCCACCCCGTGATCCCTTCCGAGGCCCGCAGGGCGGCGAAGAGCTGGAGCTTTTTCCGCCGCACGGTGAGCGAGGCGGCCGGGGCCAGCCGGATCGCGATATACACCCCGGCGAAAACCAGCAGGCACGTCCACAGGAAGCCGACAACGGCGATCAGCACCCCGTCTTCAAGGCCCGCAGCGGCGAGCCCGGCGGCGCCGGCCGCGGTCAGCGCGACGGCGAGCAGGGAAAGCACGGTCGCCACCGCGATGTAGAACAGCACCACCACGAACAGGCGCAATTCATCGGCGCCGAAGCGCAACGGTATGCCGCTGGCGATCTCGTTGCGCGCCAGAAGCCGGAGCCAGGCGCCTTGCAGGGCGAGCGCGATCATGATGCCGAGGATCGGCGAGAGGGCGAGAAAAGCCAGGCCCGGCCCGAGCGCGCTCAGCAATTCCTCCGGCTCCGGCTCGTAACCCGTGCGCGCCGCGTCCAGCAGGACCTCGAACACGGGCACCAGCACGACAAGCAGGAGCGCGCAGAGCAGGATGTAGATGAGCACCTGCCAGAAACCGATCCACAGCACGCCTGCGGGCCTGCGCCCGAGCGTCTGGAAAAACAGGAACGTGGCGGTTGCGAAGTCGTATCTCGGTTTCAGCACGGCGGCCCCCTGGCAAGCACTGCATGCGGCGCGCGGAAAACCGCCGCGCCTTCCCCGAGCCGAACGTTAACCCAACAGTGCGCGGACGTCGCGGACTACCCGACGTAACCTGCCGTCCATGTCCAAGATTTCATCTTTTCGAGGGCTGCCGGTCATGTTCCCGCGGCGGGCTCGGCCTCCAGGCTTTCCATCCAGGCCATGTGATCCGCGCTCCAGAGCGCGATCAGCGGAGCGGCGATGAACGCAACCCCGGCGAAGCCCTGCAGGGCGCCGGAGAGGATCGGGCCTGCAACCGGCGCTGTAAGGCCAAGGAGCCACACCAGCACGCCCCCCGGCAGGGCGGCGAGCAGGCTGGCGGCCACGATCGCCGGCGCCCGGCCGCGCGAGGCGGGCCAGATCGAGAGAACGCGCACGCGCCCATCGGCGAACGTCGCAGGCAAAGCCGGCGTCAGGCGGGCGGCGAGCCACAGGCTCAACACCAGCCAGAGCGCCATCGCGCCCAGGCTGACGGCGCGTTCAAAGAGCGTGAAGTACTCAAACACGTTGACCAGCTCGTTCGGCGCGTCCTCCGCGAGCAGGCCGGCGCGATCGCGCGCCGCGATCGTCATGCCGCCGACCAGCAGCAGCACGCCGAAAAAACCGATGGCGGCCGTCGTCACCGCAAGCAGCGCCGCCAGCACAAGCGCAATGGCGACCTGCACCGCGGTCCGGTCGAGCGACACGCCCGCCGGACCGGCCGCGCGCGGCGCCCCGAAGGCGGCGCGCAGCCAGGCCGTCACCGCAAGCACGATCACGGCGAGCCCGGCGAACGACAGCACCAGGGCGCTCGCCTGGCGCGCCGCGCCTTCGCCGGCGACGAAATCCTGCAGCGCGTGAAGGAGCGCATAGACGGCCGCGGGCGCGAAGACGGCGGCGGGGTGGCGCAACGGAAAGGACCAGGCGGCCAAAAGGCGGTTTGCAAGCGAGCTCAACATGCCGCCGAGGTAGACCGCCCGGCCGCCTGCGCCAAGGGCGAAGCGCGGCTTCAGTTGCGGATGACGAAGGTGAACTGCGTGACAAGGCCGGGCCGGTCGACGGGTTCTCCATTCACGCGCGCAGGCTCATATCGCCAGCGCCGCATCGCCCGCTCGGCGGCCTGACCGAAATCCTCGATCGGGAAGGAGCCGATCGTGCGTATGTCCCTGACCGCGCCGTCGGCGGCGACGGTGAATTCGACAAGGGCGACGCCCTCCAGCCCGACAGTGTCTTCAATGCGGAGATTGAACGCATCGCGGGGAAAGCTCGGCGCCGGCCGCGAGACGGGTTGCGCCTCCACATATCCGGGCAGGTCAATCACAGCCTGAAAGGGGTCCGGCCGATCAACTTCCGGCGGCAGGACGAGCGCGTCGATGCGCGCATCGACACGATCCTGCTCGGCCTGACCAAGCTCGTCGTCGCGAAGATATCCTTTCCAGCCCCCCACAAGGACTGCGAGGTCGTTCTGCGGACCGACCGCCGCTGAAATGATGCGGTCGGCGATCTCGAGATGGTAGGCCGCATCCGGCTTGCGGTCGTTGAACGCGTCCGACACAGCGGCGTAGAAGGCCGCCAGCCCGATGGACAGCTCCGCGGGCGCGTCCGGCAGGCGCAGCGCGGCTTCAACGGCCTCCGCGCCCGCGCGGCCTGCATTGCGCAGCAAACCGGATTCGAACAGCCCGCGGGCCTCAAGCGCTTTCGCCCGGGCGTATTCGCCGTCGCGCTCTGCGTCCTGAGGGACGTCTTCAAGGCGCTCGGCGGCGTCGCGCGCGAACCGGCGCACGTCGCGGACGTCCCCCTCCGCCAGAGCCGCCTCCGCTGCGCGGCGCATGTTGCGCGCGCCGGCCAATGCGGGCCCGTCTTCGCCGATCAGGCCGGCCGCGCGGAGGAAGCGCGCGCGGGCCTCGGCAGGTTCGCCGGACAGCAGAAGGATCTCGCCGGCGTTCTCCGCCGGGATCGCCACCTCCGCCGCGCCGATTTCAGGCGGCTCGGCCTGCAGCGCGGTTTCCGCCAGAGACAGCGCTCTCAGCGCGGCCTCGCGCGCAGCTGCACGGTCGCCGCCCTGCAGCGCGTCGACATAGTCGCCGTAGGCCTCCATGACAGGCGCTGGTTGAGCCCGCGCCCCGGCGGGCGCGCTCAGCGCTCCGATCAGGACGCCGATCAGGACCGCGAGTGCGACGCTGCGCAACAGCATGACATGTCCCCCTAAATCGCGCCCTTCCCCATAAGGACGTCCTGTGGC
>CAZLOV010000017.1:0-21138 GCA_964561235.1 uncultured Caulobacterales bacterium | reverse complement strand
GCGCACTCTTCAGCCTCACGTTGTGCCGCGCAACCCCTGCAGGACCTGTTTCGCATAAACACGCCTTCGCCTATATCGGTCGCATGAACGCGCTTGATCCCATCCACGTCGTGGGCGGCGGCATGGCCGGCTCGGAGGCCGCCTGGCAGATCGCTGAAGCCGGCGTGCCCGTGGTGCTTCACGAGATGCGGCCGGTGCGGCGCACCGAAGCCCACCACACCGACGCTCTTGCAGAGCTGGTCTGCTCGAACTCGTTCCGCTCCGACGACGCCGAGACAAACGCGGTGGGCCTCTTGCACGCGGAGATGCGGCGCGCAGCCTCGCTGATCATGACCACGGGCGACCGCTGCCAGGTGCCCGCAGGCGGCGCGCTGGCGGTGGATCGCGTGGCGTTCTCCGAGGCGGTGACCGAAGCGCTTGAAGCCCATCCGCTCGTGGAGATCCGCCGCGAGGAGATCGCCGGCCTGCCGCCGGAAGACTGGGACAGCGTCATCGTCGCGACCGGCCCGCTGACCTCGCCCGCGCTGGCGGACGCGGTGAAAGGACTGACCGGCGAAGACGAGCTCGCCTTCTTCGATGCGATCGCGCCGATCGTCTATGCGGACTCCATCGACATGTCCGTGGCCTGGAAACAGTCACGCTACGACAAGGGCGAAACCGAAGAGGACAAGGCCGCCTACATCAACTGCCCGATGACGAAGGACCAGTACGAGGCCTTCGTGGATGCGCTGCTTGCAGCGCCGAAAACCGAGTTCAAGGACTGGGAGAAGGACACGCCCTATTTCGATGCGTGCCTGCCCGTCGAGGTCATGGCCGAGCGCGGCCGCGAAACGCTGCGCCACGGGCCGATGAAGCCGCGCGGCCTGACGAACGCGCACAAGCCCGATGAGAAGCCCTACGCCGTCGTGCAGCTCCGTCAGGACAACGCCGGCGCCACGCTGTTCAACATGGTCGGCTTCCAGACCAAGATGAAATACGGCGCGCAGACGGAGGTCTTCCAGACCATACCGGGGCTGGAGAACGCCCGCTTCGCCCGCTTGGGCGGAATCCACCGGAACACGTTCCTGCAATCGCCAAGGGTGCTGGACGACACCCTGCGCCTCAAGGCGCGTCCCGCGCTGCGTTTCGCGGGCCAGATCACCGGCGTGGAAGGCTATGTCGAAAGCGCGGCGATGGGACTTTTGGCGGGCCGTTTCGCCGCCGCCGAACGCAAGGGCGAGCCCGTCTCGCCGCCGCCCGAGACAACCGCCTTCGGCGCGCTTCTCGCCCATGTCACGCGCAATCACGTGCCTGGAAAGAAGGGCGCCTTCCAGCCGATGAACGTCAATTTCGGCTTGTTTCCCGAAATCGCGGGCCCGGCGACGGGTCCCGACGGCAAGCGCCTTCGCGGCAAGGAGAAATCGCTGGCGAAAAAGCGCGCCATGAGCGCGCGCGCGCTGGCCGACATCGACGCCTGGCTTGGCCGCATGACGCTCGCGGCGGAGTGACGCCGCTCACCTCCCCTTGATGCGGCGCTGAGGCGGAGGACTGCTAGCCTGCCGTCTTGAGCCTCCGGAAGCGACCTGATGCCTTTCGTCGACGACAAGCCGTTGATGCTCACCCCGTCGGACCTGCCCGAACAGGCCCAGGGCGGCGACATCGACATGCGCTACACCACGCCGCTGATCGTCGCCCTGATCCATCATCGCCGCCGCAACAACCGAACGCTCGGCGTGCTGGCCCATCCGTTCAGCTACGTACACGGGAAGCTCGACAAGACCATCACGGTCGAACCCTTCTTCGAGACCGATTTCGCCAGCGTGCCCACGTTCGCCCGCGGGCTCATCACGCCGGTCGGCCGCCACGCCAAGGCGGCCGTGCTGCATGACTGGCTTTACGCCGACGGGCGTCCCGGCGGCCGCGACCAGGCCGACCGGGTGTTCTGCATGGCGCTCGCTGAACTGGGCGTGCCGCCGGTTGTAAGGCTGGTGATGTATCTCGCCGTGCGCCTTTTCGCCTCGCGCGCCTATGGCCGGGCGGACGGCTGGGCGTTCGCCGACCCGCGCACGGGGCTGCGCATCGATCCGCCCCGCCCCTCGGCGGCCGAAACCGCCCGCCGGTCGGGCAAATCCTGAGTCGGGCCTGCCCGCGGCGGGCGAAGCGGTGCGTTTGCGGCGCCGGGGCGCTGAAATCGTTGATTTGGGACGACACGTCCGCCTAGCCTCACATGATCGTGAGACTGGGAGGGCTTTGCATGATCACGAGCATCCTGACGGGAACGGCTTCGATTGCGCTGGCGATGCAGGACGCGCCGCCGCCGCTTGAACACTATGCGCGCGCGCCGGCGGCCGAGGCGCCGTCGATCTCCCCTGACGGACAGCGCGTCGCCTATATCGGGCGTGACGGCGAGAACCGCTTCGCAGTGGTCGTCGACCTTGAGAGCGGAGAGCGCGAGGCGATCACGCTCGGCGAGCAGCGTGGTCTCGGGACGCTCTGGGCCGACGATCAGACGCTGCTGGTGCGGGTCGGCGACGTGTTCGACATCGCAGGCATCCAGGGCGGCGGTCTTGACTTCGATACCTTCGTGACGATCGACCTGGAGCAGATGCGCGCCCGGGAGCTCATTGACGGCTCCGGCATGGGGGTCAATGCGAGCCTGTCCGTCGTCGCGGGGCGCGACCCGGAGACCGGGCGGCTTTTCATGCCGCTGCGCGACGAGGACAACGATCTCAACCTTTATTCGGTCGATCCGAAGACGGGCGCCCGCACCACTGTGGCGCGCGGTGTCGGAGCTACCACGGCCTGGGTGTCGGCTCCGACAGGCGATCGGCACGTCCGCATTGATCAGCTGGGCCGGGAAAACCGGCTGCGGGTCACCGTGGTCGAGCGCGGAGACCGCACGCAGCTGCTCGACGCCGAGCAGGCGGAACGCTTCTCGGTGCTGGGCTTCAACGCCGACGCGGACGGCCTCATTCTCGCCGCGCCGACGGCGGACGCCCCGCGCACGCAGGCGCTCTACGAGCTGGCGATCGAAGAAGGCGCCTCGCCCCGCCTGCTCTTCGCGGACGACACCCATGATGTGGGCAATGTTCTGATCGATCCCTATCGCGGCGTTCTCGCCGGCGTGCGCATCGAGCGCGAGTATCCCGAGACGATCTGGTTCGATCCCGAGCTTGAAGGCGTTCATGAAGGCCTGTCGGCGGCGGTCGGTGCGGACTTCAAGGTGACGCTGCTCGACTGGACCGAGGACCGCGGGAAGTTCGTGTTCTCGATCTCCGGCGACCGCGCTCCGGCGCAATACTTCGTCATCGACCTTGAGACCGGCGCTTCGCAGCCGATCGCGCTGGCCTACCCGGAGCTTGCAGTGACGCCGCTGCCGGCGAGGCGGCCAGTTTCGTTCACGGCGCGCGACGGCGTTGAAATCCCGGCCTATCTGACCCTGCCCGAAGGTGAAGCGCCCTTCCCGCTCGTTCTGGTCCCGCACGGCGGTCCGGAGGCGCGCGACGCGGCCGGTTTCGATTACTGGGCGCATTTTCTCGCGAGCCGGGGATATGCCGTGCTGCAGCCGAATTTCCGCGGCTCGTCCGGCTACGGCCGCGACTGGGCGGAAAGCGGATACGGCGAATGGGGCCTTGGCCGCATGCAGCATGATCTGACGGACGCCGTGGAGGCCATGCGCGCGCAAGGCGTGGCGGACGAATTCGCCATTCTCGGCGGCAGCTATGGCGGTTACGCCGCCCTTGCAGGCGCAGCGTTCACGCCGGATCTCTACGAGTGCGCCATCTCCATCAACGGCGTCGCGGACCTGCGCGGCATGATGAGCTATTCGCGCGAGCGCTTCGGGCGCACAAGCCCGACGGTGCAATACTGGACGCGCTCCATGCTCGGCGAGGCGCGCGACGAGGCGTCCGAACGCGCGTTTCTCGATCCGCGCTCGCCGCGTTATGCAGCCGAGAACATCACTTCGCCGGTGCTGCTTCTGCACGGGGTGTCCGACACCGTCGTACCTGTCGAGCAGAGCCGGGACATGGAACGGGCGATCCGACAGGCTGGGGGCGACGTCAGGTTCGTCCGGCTGGACGGAGGCGATCACTGGCTGCTGGAAGAGGGCACGCGAACGACGGTGCTTCAGGAGACCGAGCGCTTCCTCGCCAGCTGTTTTGGTGACACCGCCGGGTAAAAGGATCGTCCCCGCCGGCATGTTCGTTTGACCGGGCGGCTAGACCCGCCCGGTCAACGATCCCCAGACAAGACGCCACTGGCGAAGATAAAGGGGCCGGTCGACCCTTTCGCGGAACGGATCGGAAGCGCGCTCGGCCTCCTTGAGATATCCGCGCGCAAGGCTTGCATAGCCCACGGCGGGAAACATCTCGGCGGGGATGTCGCCTCGGCGTTCGTTCAGGGCGTCAAGCGCTGCGCGCGCCTCCTTGATCAACCCGGACAGTGCCTGCCTGACCTTGTCCGTGTTCGAGCCGCGGCGCAGTTCGCCCTCGGTCACGTTATGCGCGGCAAGCTCCTCGGCGGCGCAGGGCGGACGGTTGGCGTCGGCGAGCGCGGGAAACGCCCGCAGCAAGCCGGCGAAACCCCAGGCGCGGCCGGCGGCCTCGATGGCGGCGGTTTCGGCTTCGCTCAAGGGCGCGGCCGGGCGGCACAGGCGGGCCGCCGCCTTCATCAGCGTCACCGCCGTACGGTCGACATAATCACGCCTGTCCTGGACCGTCGGAAACGGGCCCTCGCCCAGATCCGCCGCGCGCGCCTCGACAAGCGTGACAAGCGTGTCGCGGTCCGGTCCGCCAGGGGCAAGCCGCAGGTCGTTGAGCGCCTCATAGACGTCGTGACGGCGCACTTTGGCGGGGGCCGCAAACAGGTCCTCCACCGCCTCGCGCGCCCAGGCCAGCCGCATCTCCCCGATCATCGCCTCGGAGACCTTGTCCGGCGCGCCCGCCACCTCGAGATGGAACGCATAGAGCGCGAAAAGGCGCTGGCGCACCGGCTCGGGCGCAAACAGGGCCGCCAGCCTGCGGTCGGGATCCTGACGCTGAAGGCGCGCCTCGAAGTCGTTCATGGACGCGGTTCCCCCGACACGGTGGACACACAGCACAGCAAGGCCATATGACAAACCGAACCCGACGCCCGCCCATCACCGCGGGTCCCGCCCTCCAGGAGTTCCGACATGGCTTTCTCGCTTCCCGATCTTCCGTACGCAAAAGACGCGCTTGCGCCCCATATCTCGTCGGACACGCTCGATTTCCACCACGGCAAGCACCACAAGGCCTATGTCGACAAGGCCAATTCCCTCGTCGAAGGCACAGCACACGAGAACGCCTCGCTCGAAGACGTGATCCACGCCTCTTGGGCGGATAAAAACATGGGCCTTTTCAATCAGGTGGCCCAGATCTGGAACCACACCTTCTACTGGAATTCCATGAAGCCCAATGGCGGCGGCAAGCCGACCGGCGACCTCGCCGATCTGATCGACCGCTCCTTCGGCTCCTACGAGAAATTCGCCGAAGAGTTCAAGAACGCCGGCGCCACCCAGTTCGGCTCCGGCTGGGCGTGGCTTGTCCACGCCGGCGGCAAGCTTGAAGTCCGCAAGACGCCGAACGCGGAGCTGCCGCTGACGGACAAGGGCGTGACCCCGCTTATCACCATGGATGTATGGGAACATGCCTACTATCTCGACTATCAGAACCGCCGCCCGGACTATATGGGCGCGTTCCTCGGCGAACTCGTGAACTGGGATTTCGCCGCGGAGAACCTGCGCAAGGCGGCCTAGGCTCCGCTGCAGGATTGACGGATCGGACGGCCGCGGCGACCTTCGCTGCGGCCGTTTTCGTTTCCGGGGAGATCCGCCATGAAACTCGTCGCCGCGCTCGCCGCGGGCGCTTCTGCGCTCGCCCTTCTGTCCGCGCCTGCGCTCGCCGCCGATGTTCGCGTTCAGCCTGCGCCCGTTGAAACGTCAGGGCCGCGCGGGCTCGACCCGGACGGCGTCGCGCGTCTGGACGCTGCGCTCGAGGCGTGGGCTGCGGACGGCCACCGCGCAGGCTATGCGGTCCTGATCGCGCGCGACGGCGAGGTCCTCCACGCCGCCCAGGCGGGATATGCCGACATTGAAAGCGAACGCCCCTTCACGCCCGCAACGCCGGTTCTCATCGCCTCGATGACCAAGCCGGTGACCGCGCTGGCGGTCATGCAGCTTGTTGAGGACGGCGCGATCGCGCTCGACCAGCCGCTGTCCGATTTCATCCCTGCGTTCGGCGCCGTCGAGGTCGCCGTGTCGCCGACGGCCGGCGACGACGGCGCGATCGAGACGGTTGCGCTCGAGCGGCCGATCACCATCCACGACCTGCTCACGCATACCTCAGGGCTCGGCTATGTCTTCGACGCCGAAACCGATCTTGGCCGGCTCAATATCGAACACAGCCTGTATGCGCACCCCGGACCGCTCAGCGAGGCCGCCGAGGCGCTCGCGGAGGTTCCGCTGTACATGCAGCCGGGCACGCGCTGGTTTTATTCCTGGTCGAACGACGTGCTCGGCGCCGTCGTCGAGGCGGCCTCCGGCCGGCCGCTCGACGTCTACATGGAGGCGGAGATTTTCGAGCCGCTGGGCATGGAGACGACCGGCTTCTATCTGGAGGCGGAGGCCGACCGCTCACAGCTCGCAACCGTCTACACCCATGCCGAGGACGGAAGCCTGATCCCGCGCATCGTCGCCGGAGAGGCCCTTGAAGGTCCGCAGGCCTTCCAGGTTCCCGCCGGCGGCGCAGGCCTCGTGTCCACGGCTGAAGACTATATGCGCTTCGCACTGATGCTCGCCGGCGGCGGCGCGCTCGACGGGGTGCGCGTCATCGAGGCCGACACGTTTGCGGCGATGACGGCCGATCAGCTCGCCCCGGGCCAGCACCTGCCCGATACTCCCGGCATGGGGTACGGCTACGGCTTCGGCGTCGCGCTGCCGGCGGAGGACCCCGAGCAGTCGCTCGGCGCGCCGGGCGACTATTTCTGGAGCGGCTATTTCGACACGAGCTTTTTCGTCAGCCCCGCAACCGGGCTCGTCGCCGTCATGATGAGCCAGGAAGAGCCCGGGCCGTATTCCGGTGAGAACGCGCGCGACCGCTTCGGGCCGCTGGCCTACGGGACCCTGCCCCAGCCGGATTGAAGCCTAGACGGGCATGAGCGCAGCGAAGATCCGCCGCGCCTCGCCCGCGAGCAGATTATAGGCGCGGCAAGCCGCCGGCGTGTCCATGGTCTCAAGGCCCACGCCCGCCTCCCTGAAGGCGCGGCGCACGCCCGCCGGCGGGTGCCTCAGGCGTTCGCCCACGCCAAGCACGAGGATGTCGGGAGGCTCAGCAGCCTCGAAAACCGGCGCAAAATCCTCAGGCGTCAGCCGCGCCGGATCGGACGCGCCCCAGGGCTTCACGGCGCCGGGCAGGATCCAGACCCCGCCTTCATGGCGTACGCCGGCGATGCGGAACCCGCCCTCGCCGAAGGCGTCGATCGGCAGCGGTCCCTGCAGGGCGTCGGGATCAGGGCGCGGGCGCATCGGTCTCTTCGCCGCTGTCGCGCTTGACCCCGGTCAGCGTCAGCAGCGGGGCCGCCACGAATACCGAGGAATAGGTGCCGATCACGACGCCGAAGATCAGCGCCAGGGCGAAGCCCTGCAGCTCCGCGCCGCCGATAAGCGCAAGCGCGATGAGCGCAACCAGCGTCGTGCCGGAGGTGAGGATCGTGCGCGACAGCGTCTTGTTGATCGCCATGTCGAGCACCTCGTTCGTCGGCGCCTTCTTGAACTTGCGGAACTTCTCCCGGATGCGGTCATAGACCACCACGGTGTCGTTCATTGAATAGCCGACGATCGTCAGGATCGCAGCGATCGTGGAGAGATTGAACTCGAGCTGGGTCACTGCGAAGAAGCCGATGGTGGCGGTGACGTCATGCATCAGCGCCAGCACCGCGCCGACGGAGTACTGCCACTCGAAGCGGAACCAGATGTAGACCAGCATCAGGAACAGCGCGACGAGCACCGCCGTCGTGCCGGCGACGACGAGTTCGCCGGAGACCTTCGGACCGACAACTTCGACCCGGCGGTATTCGATGTTCTCGAAGGACGTGTTGAGCCGTTCCTGGATAAGCGAACGGGCCGCCTGCTGGGCCTCTTCCGGTCCCTCCACGGTTTCCCCGGTCAGCGCCGTCATGGTGGCCGCGTCGACGGTCTCCACACGGATCAGCACGTCCTCGGGCGCGCCGAAGCTTTGCACCTGCACGTCGCCGAGCCCGATCTGGCCCAGTTCGGACCGAATCCGCGCGAGGTCGGCGGGGCCTTCGGTCTGGATCTCGATCAGCGTGCCGCCCCGGAAATCGATGCCGAAATTGAGCCCGGCGGTCGCAAACGCCGTGATGGAGCCGATCATCAACATCAGCGAGAAGACAAAGGCGATCACGCGATGCCGGATGAATCCGATCTTCGTGTCGGACGGGATGAAGCGGACGAGTGCGAGCGCCATGGTTCCGCCTCCTAGGCCATCGCCAGGCGCTTGGGCCGGCGTGTCTTGAGCCAGACCGACACGATCCAGCGTGAGAAGGTGAAGGCGGTGAAGACCGAGGTCAGGATGCCGATGCCCAGCGTCACGGCGAAGCCGCGCACAGGCCCGGCGCCGATCATGTACAGCACCGCGGCGGCGATGAACGTCGTCACGTTCGCATCAAGGATCGCGGCGAAGGCGCGGTCATAGCCCGCCTCCAGCGCATTAACGAGAGTGCGCCCGTTTCGCGCCTCTTCGCGGACGCGCTCGAAGATGAGCACGTTGGCGTCCACCGCCATGCCGATCGTGAGGATGATCCCCGCGATGCCCGGCAAGGTGAGCGTCGCCTGCAGGAGCGAGAGCGCTCCGAGAATGAGCAGCACGTTGACCAGCAGCGCCACTGTCGAGATCACGCCGAAGAAGCCGTAGGCGAGCAGCATGAACACGATGACCATCGCAAAGCCGATGAGGATCGCCGTCTGGCCCGCCGCGATGGAATCCTGTCCGAGCCCCGGCCCGACGGTGCGTTGCTCGATGGGGGTCAGGCGTGCGGGCAGCGCGCCGGCGTTGAGCATGTTGGAGAGATCGCTTGCGCTCTCCACCGTGAAGCCGCCCTCGATGATGCCGGAGCCGCCGAGGATCGGCACGCGGATGCGCGGCGCCGAAATGATCGTGTCGTCCAGCACGATGGCGAAGCGCTGGCCCACATTCTGCTGGGTGGTTTCGCCGAAAATGCGCGCGCCCGCGGTGTTGAAACGGAACCCGACGGCGGGCTGGCCCGCCTGGTCGAAAGTCTGATTGGCGTTGGTCAGCTGCTCGCCGGTGATCAGCGGCCGTGTTCGTACGGCGAGAAACGGCTCTTCCGCGCGTTCGGTCGGCAGCACCATGACGCCGGGCGGCGTGCGCGCCTCGCCGTCAGGCCCCACCTGAACGCCGCCTTCCACCATGTGGAAGGTCAGGCGCGCGGTCGTGCCGACCAGTTCGATGATGCGCTCGGGATCGCTCTCGCCGGGCACCTGTACAAGCACCCGGTCCTCGCCCTGGCGGGCGATGGTGGGCTCCGTCGTGCCGGTGGCGTCGATCCGCCGGCGGATCACCTCGATCGACTGGGTGACCGTGCGCGCGCGGATGTTCTCCAGGTAGGCGCTGGTCAGACCGATCTCGATCGTGCGGCCGTCGCCAGCCTCGCTGATCACCAGCTGCTGCTGCAGGCTGGGCCCGCCCATGCGGGTTTCGACCGGCTCGTTCACGCCGTCGAGGCGCTCCAGCGCGCGCTGCATGTCGTCTTCACGCGACAGGCGCACGACCACCTGCTCGCCCACCACCGCCGGCGGCGCGGACAGGATCGGCGGTTCGGTGCGGAAGCTCGCGCGCACGTCGTCGGCGAGATTGCTCAGGCGTTCGGCCTGCACCTCCTCCATGTCGACCTCGAAGACAAGGTGCGAGCCTCCGCGCAGATCGAGGCCGAGATTGATCGTCTGGTGCGGCAGCACCGTCCAGACGCCCTTCGGCTCCCCGTCCGGACCCAGCCGCGCGCTCTCGGGCACGAAATTCGGCAGCGAGAACAAAAGCCCGACCACGATCGCGCCGAGGATCAGCGCGGTCTTCCAGGGAGCGAAGTAAAGCATGAGAAAATCCCGGCCGAAGACCCGGAACGGGCCTTACGCGTCGTTTTTGGCGTCGTCCTCGGCGTCGTCTCCGCCGTCGTCCTTCGAGGCCTTGGAAGGCTCCGTGCGCGTGCGCACTTCCGCGATCGTGCCCTTGATCACCTTGATGCGCACGCCGTCGGCCACCTCGATCGTGGCTTCATTGTCGGCGAGCCGGGTGACCTTGCCGATCATGCCGCCCTGGGTGATCACCTCGTCGCCGCGGCGCAGATTGGAGATCATGTCTCGATGCTGCTTCATCTTCTGCTGCTGGGGACGGATCAGCAGGAAATAAAAGACGACGAAGATGAGGATGAAGGGCAGGAACTGGACGAGCAGAGACGGCGCGCCCGCGGCGGGCGCGGCGGCGGCGAGGCTCGCGAAGGTCGGCGAAAGAAGCATGGGAGACGGTTCCGGCGGATCGCTGAGAGTTGCGGGACTATATCGGGGCGCGCCCGCGTTTCAACAAGACGTGACGGCGCGCTTTCGCGTCAGCGCGCCGGCAGGTGCCGCAGCGGATCGACCGGAGTGACGTTGCGCCGGATCTCGAAATGAAGCTGCGGGCGCCGCGCCGAGCCGGTTTCGCCGGCCTCCGCAATGATGTCGCCCTGCTCCACCCGGTCGCCCTCGCGCACGCGCAGGCGCGCATTGTGCGCATAAGCCGTCACCCAGCGCTCGGAATGCCGGATCAGGACGAGTTCGCCATAGCCCTGGATTTCATCACCGGCGTAGACCACCTCGCCTGCGGCGGCCGCCCTCACCGGTTCGCCGGCGCGCGCGGCGATCTTCACCCCGTCATTGCGGCGGCCGTTTGCTGCAGCGCCGAACCGCTCCAGCACCTCGCCGTCGAGCGGCCATGCAAACCTTATGTCCGCCGAACTCGCCGCCGGCGTTGAAAGGCGCGGCTGCGATCCCCCTGCAAGCGCAGGCTCGGGGTCACGCCGCTCGACGGCTGCGACCTGCGGCCCGGGGGTTACGAGAGGCTGTCCCGGATAGATCGTATACGGCGCGCCCAATCCGTTAAGACGCGCGAGGATTTCGGGCTGGACGCCGTAGGCGCGCGCGACGGAGTAGAGCGTGTCGCCTTGCCGGACGACATAGGTCGATCCGCCGGAGGAACGGCTGGCTGCGGCGCTGCGCGGAGGCGGTGCGGGGGCCTGGGCGGACACAGCCGACCCCCGGGTGCGCAGCGTGTCGCCGGGATGCAGCGCAAACGGCGCAGAAAGCCCGTTGGCCGCGGCGAGCGTGTCGACATGCACGCCGCAACGCCGCGAGATGGCGTAGAGCGTATCGCCCGGACGCACCGTCACGCTCGGGCCGCAGGCGGACGCCGCCTCGCCCGATGCGGCGCGGCCTCCGGAGGACGCAGCCGCGCTTCCGGCGCCGGTGCGCAACTCGATATCGGCCGGGCCGGCCGGGCCGGCGCACGCGCTCAGCCCTGCAAGCGCGCAGGCGAGAAAAAGACGTCGGACGGCGGTCGGCATGGGCGGGCTCTGACACACGCAGGCGATGTACCGGCGGTTATTCTGCCCGCGACGCGTTAACCGGGCGTTGACTACGCCTCGCCCGCCGATGGCGCGACGCCCGGCAGGAGCGGCACAAACCGCACATCGAAGAGCCGCTCTTCGGTGACGCCTTCATCCGTTGCGACATAGCGCATTACCGCCTGCGCGCCGCCGTCGTCGACCTGGACCGGCGCCACGCAGATCCCGCCTTCCCTGAGCTGCAGGATGAGCGCGTCCGGCCGCCGCGGCGCTGCTGCGGTCACGAGAATGCGGTCGAACGGCGCCTGATCCGGCCAGCCCGCCGTCCCGTCGCCGACCATGGTGACGATGTTGGACAGGCCTAGCGCCTCGAAGCGCTTCTGCGCCGCCTTGGAGAGCGAACGATAACGCTCCACCGTGTAGACCCGGCGCGCGAGCCGGGCGAGCACGGCGGCCTGATAGCCCGACCCGGTGCCGATCTCGAGCACCTTGCTGCGCGCGTCGAGCTCAAGCGCGCCGGTCATGCGCGCAACCACATAAGGCTGCGAGATTGTTTGCCCGCACTCGATCGGCAGGGCGGTGTCGTCGAAGGCGTGAGCGTTGAATTCCTGCGGCACGAACACGTCGCGCGGCGTGCGCTCGATGGCGTTGAGCACGGCCTTGTCGGTGACGCCCGACCGGCGAAGCGCCATGACCAGATTGGCGAGCCGGGCTTCAGGGTCCATCGCGGCCTACGCCCCTCCCGTTTCCGAAACGGGTCCGGAGAGCGTTCTGGAAAGCCGGTCCCGCGTGGCGTGATGCGTCATGTCGATATGCAGCGGCGTGATCGAGATGCGCCCTTCATAGATCGCCCGGAGGTCGGTGCCTACGGGCGGCTCGGACAGACGGCCGTTGAAGCCGAGCCAGAAATAGTCGACGCCGCGCAGATCGGTGCGCTTTTCCGCCTGCAGGATGTTCTGGTCGCGCGCGCCCTGCACGGTCAGCTCGATCTCGTGGATGTCCTCCGGCTCGCGGTCGGGGAAATTCACGTTCATCAGAACGTTCTGGCTCCAGGCGCTGTCGAGCAGACGGCGCAGCACGCGCGGACCGTGTATGCGGGCGGCGTCCCAACGCACCTTGCGGTCGCCGAGAAATCCGTAGGCCTGGCTGAAGGCGATCGAGGGAACGCCCAGTTGCAGCCCCTGCATGGCCCCCGCGACCGTTCCTGAAAAGGTCACGTCCTCGGCGATGTTCTGGCCGCGATTGACGCCCGACAGCACCAGATCCGGCTCGCCCTCCGTCATCAGATCATGGACGCCCAGCAGCACGCAGTCCGTCGGCGTGCCGGACACCGCAAAGCGCTTCTCGCCGACCTTGCGCACCCGCAGCGGGTCGTGGAGCGTCAGCGCGCGGCTGGCGCCGGACTGTTCCTTGGCGGGCGCGACCGTCCACACGTCGCCGGACAATGACCGCGCGAGCTCCTCCAGCACCGCAAGGCCCGGCGCGTCGATGCCGTCGTCATTCGTGATCAGGATGCGGGGATTGTCCGGAACGACCACGCTCATTTCGAAACCACCTCAAGCCCGCCGAGATAGGGCCGCAGCGCCTCGGGCACGCGGATCGAACCGTCTTCGAGCTGGTGGTTCTCCAGCACCGCAAGCAGCGCGCGGCCGACGGCGACGCCGGAGCCGTTGAGCGTGTTGAGGAATTCCGGCTTCTTCTCCCCCTCCCGGCGGAAGCGGGCGTTCATCCGGCGCGCCTGGAAGTCACGGCAGTTCGAGCAGGAGGAGATCTCGCGATAGGTCTCCTGGCTCGGGAGCCAGACCTCAAGATCGTAGGTCTTCGCCGCCGCGAACCCCATGTCGCCCGCACACAGCGCCATCACCCGATAGGGCAGCTCGAGCAGGCGCAGCACCGTTTCAGCAGCGTTGGTCATGCGCTCGAGTTCGGCTTCGCTGTCCTCCGGCCGGACGATCGAGACAAGCTCCACCTTCTCAAACTGGTGCATCCGGATCAGCCCGCGCGTGTCGCGCCCCGAGCCGGCCTCGGCGCGGAAGCAGGGCGTGCGCGCAGTGTAGCGCAGCGGCAGCTCGGCCTCGGAAAGGATGCTCTCGCGAACGAGATTGGTCAGCGGCACTTCCGCCGTCGGGATCAGCCAGCGGTCGTCGGTCGTGCGGAACAGATCCTCGGCAAACTTGGGCAGCTGCCCGGTCCCGAAAAGCGCAGCGTCACGCACCAGGAACGGCGGGCTCATCTCGCGATAGCCGTGCTCCTGCGTGTGAAGGTCCAGCATGAACTGTCCAAGCGCGCGCTCAAGCCGCGCCAGCGGGCCGGACAGCACCGCGAAACGCGCGCCGGACATGCCCGCTGCGCGCTCGAAGTCGAGCCCGCCAAGCCCTTCGCCGAGATCCACATGATCCTTCGGCGTGAAGTCGAACGCCCGCGCCTCGCCCCAGCCGCGCACTTCTTCGTTGCCGTCCTCGTCGAGCCCGTCCGGCACGTCGGCGTCAGGCCGGTTCGGCAGCGCTGCGAGATGCTGGTCAAGCAGCTCATCGGCAAGGCGGGCGTCCTCCTGGAGCGCGTCCATCTCGCCCTTCAGGCGTTCGACCTCGGCGCGCAAAGCGTTGAACTGCGCCTCGTCGCCGGAGGCTTTCGCCTTGCCGATCTCCTTGGACTTCGCGTTGCGGGCGGTCTCGACCTCCTGCAGGCGGGTTTGCGCTTGCCGGCGACGGGCGTCGAGCTCGATGAGGCGCTGCGCCTGCGGTTCGGCCCCGCGGCGCGCAAGGGCTGCGTCGAACGCCTCCGGCGCCTCGCGGATCAGACGGATGTCGTGCATGGATGGTCCCCGGATAGATCGGCGTGCGCGGGTCAGGCGAGAGAAGCGCCGCAAAAGCGGGCCCTGTCCGCGCGGGTGATAGCCGCGCGCGCCTCACCCGTCCAGACGGGGACGGATCACTCCGCCGGCGCCTCCGCGGGCCTTGCGGCGTCGACTTCCTTCGCCTGGCGCTCGAGCTGGCGGCTGACCCAGTTCGGCGTCTTGGTGAAGCGGCCAAGCGTCGCGTAGGCGGCCGGCACGATGAACAGGGTGAACATCGTCGCCACGATGACGCCGGTGAAGATCACGACGCCGATCGTGGTGCGGCTCTCCGCGCCCGGTCCGGCGGCGAGCACGAGCGGGAGCGCGCCGATGGCGGTGGACAGACCCGTCATGAGGATCGGCCGCAGACGCGTGACGCTCGCCTCCAGCGTGGCCTCGCGCAGCGGCTTGCCCTCATCGCGAAGCTGATTGGCGAACTCCACGATCAGAATGCCGTTCTTCGCCGCGAGCCCGATCAGGATCACCAGTCCGATCTGCGAGAAGATGTTCAGCGACGACCCCGCCATGTACAGCCCGAACAGCCCGCCAGCGACCGCGAGCGGCACGGTGAGCATGATCACCAGCGGCTGTATGAGGCTCTCGAACTGCGCGGCGAGCACGAGGAAAACGATCAGCAGCGCCATGCCGAACGCGAAGAAGATCGCGTTGTTCGCGTCGAGAAAGTCCGCTGCGCCGCCGGTGTAGGTGCTGCCGATATCCGGCGGCAGTTCACGCTGGCCCCAGGCGTCCAGCCATTCGATCGCCTCGCCGAGCGTGTAGCCCTCCGCGATCGTTGCAGACACGGTGACGGCGCGCTGCCGGTCGACGCGCCGGCGTTCGGAAGGTTCGCCCACTTCTCTCAGCGAGACGAGATTGGCGAGCGGGATCAGCTCGCCGGAGGAGGCCCGCACGAACAGGAATTCGAGATCATTTCGGCCTGCGCGTTCCTCAAGCCGGTTCTCGGTGATGACGTTGTAGGCCTCGCCGCGATCAATGAACTGACCAACCCGGCGCGAGCCGAGATGGGTCTGCAGCGTGCGGCCGATATCGGAAACCGACACCCCGAGGGCGGCTGCGCGCTCACGGTCAATGTCGACGATGAGGCGCGGACTGGTCGGCTCATAGTCCTTGCTGGGACGCAGAAGGTTCGGGTTCTCCTCGCGGATGGCGCCGATCAGACGGTCGGCCTCCGCGTTGAGAACCTCATAGTCGGAGCCCTGCAGCACGAAGGAGAGGTCGCCGCCCCCGCCTCCGCCGCCGCCCAGCCCGCCGCGGCCCGAGACGAAGGCGCGCACGCCCGGCAGCTGACCCAGCCGTCCGTTGATCTCGCCGATGATTTCTTCGGACGGCCGACGCTCGCCCCAGTTGGTCATGGAGCCGATGACGACGCCGGACTGGACCCCGCGGCCGCCAAATGCCGGCACCACGATGAGCGCGCGCGACAGCTCGCCGCCCTCGACATATTCCAGCATGATGTCTTCGATCTCGACGGCCTGCTCGGCCATGTAGTCGAAGCCCGCCCCTTCCTGTCCGGCGAAGAAGCCGAAGAAGCCGCCGCGGTCCTCCGGCGGGGTGAGCTCGCCCGGCAGCGCCCGGAACATGAACACCGACCCCGCCAGCGCGATCGCGATGATCGGCACGACGAGAACCGGCGCGCGCAACACCCAGTCGAGCGCCCCGCGATAGGCGCCGGAGAGCCCGCCGACGGCCGCGTCTACAACCTTGCCGGCGCCCTTCGCCTCGCGGGCGGGCCGGAGCAGCTTGGAGGCCATCATCGGCGACAGCGTGAGCGCGACAAGGCTCGACAGGATGACGGCGCCCGAGATGGTCACCGCCAGCTCGGTGAAGATGCGGCCTGTAAAGCCCGGCAGGAAGATCAGCGGCACGAAGACCGCAACCAGCGTGGCCGTCGTCGCCACGACCGCGAAGAACACCTGACGCCCGCCCCGCAGCGCCGCAAGCATGGGCGGTTCGCCGAGATCGACGCGTCGCTGGATGTTCTCAAGCACGACGATCGCATCGTCGACCACCAGTCCGATGGCGAGGACGAGCGCGAGCAGGGTGAGGATGTTGATGGAGAAACCGAATACGGCGAGCACCGCGAAGACGCCGATCAGGCACACCGGCACCACGGCGGCGGGAATGATCGCGGCGCGGCCTGTCCCGAGAAACAGATAGATGACGGCGACGACCAGCAGGGCGGCGATGGCGAGCGTGCGCCAGACCTCGTTGATGCTTTCGCGGATGAAGATCGAACTGTCGGAACCGACCAGCAGCTCCATGCCCTCCGGCAGGCTTGGCTCGACGCGCGACTTGACCTCCCGGATGCGCTCGGCGGTCGCAAGCTCGTTGGCCTGGCTCTGGCGCACGAAGCCCAGCCCGATCGCGTTCTCGCCGTTGGTGCGGAACATGCGCTGCGGTTCTTCTGCGGCCAGTTCCACGTCGGCGACCTCGGCGAGGCGGATGACATGGCCGTCCTCGCCGACGCGCACGGGCAGGCGCCGGAAGCTGTCCGCATCCGAGAAAAGGCGTTCGACGCGCACCACGAGCTCGCTCAGTTCCGTTTCGAGCGAACCGCCGGGAAGCTCGACATTCTCGGCGCGAAGGGCGTTTTCAATGTCCACGACGGTCACGCCGCGCGCGGCCATCGCCTGCGGATCGAGCCAGACGCGCATCGCATAGCGCCGGTCGCCGCCGATGAAGACGCGCGCCACACCGTCAACGGTGGAGAAACGGTCGACGAGGAAGCGGTCGGCGTAGTCCGTCAGTTCCTCGGACGTCAGCCGGTCGGATCGCAGCGTGTACCAGAGGAAGGGTCGCGCATCGCTGTCCTGTTTGGTGACCTGGACCTCCTCGACATCCTGCGGGAGATCGTCGGCCACCCGGCTCACCGCGTCGCGCACGTCATTTGCGGCGGCCTCGATGTCGCGGGCGAGCGTGAAGGTCAGGCTGACGCTGGAGCGGCCGTCGCGCGAGGTCGAGGTGATCTCCTCGATCCCGTCAATGCCCGACAGGCTGTCCTCGATGATCTGGGTGATCCGGTTCTCGACGACTTCCGCATTGGCGCCGGGAAAGGCTGCGCTGACGGACACGACGGGGCGGTCGACGTCGGGCAATTCCCGCAGCGGCAGGCCACGCAGCCCCAAGAGGCCGAACACGACGATCAGCGCGCTGAGGACGAACGCCAGAACCGGCCGGCGGACCGCAACGTCGGAGAGGGTCATTCGACGCCCGCCCCGAATCCGATGGCGGCGCTCGCGGTTCCCGGCACGGCGCCCGGCGCGCGGCCGTCGAGATCGGTTTCCTCGACGATGTTGAGCGCGCCGCCGTCGCGCACCCGGTGAATGCCCTCGGCGACGACGCGTTCGCCCGCGTCCAGGCCTGCGAGGATTTCAACCAGACCATTACCGCGCCGGCCAAGCTCGACCATGCGCTCGCGCGCAACGGCGCCCTGCTCGGTTTCGTCGACGGCGTAGACATAGGCGCGGTCCTGGATCCGTCCGATTGCGGTTTCCGGAACGGCCGGATTGGTGCGCCGGTCGCGCTCGACCTCGACGGTCAGCAGCATGCCGGGGCGCAGGTCGCCGTCCTCATTGGGGACAAGCGCCCGGACGGTCACTGCGCGGGTGACGGGATTCACGCGGCTGTCGATCTGCGCGATACGTCCCTCGAACACCTTGTCGGGATAAGCCGAGGCGCGCGCGCTCACGCGCATGTCGGGGGCGATCGCGGAGAGAAAGCGCTCCGGGACGGTGAAATCGAGCTTGATCGTGCCGACGTCGTCGAGCCGCGCGATCACGTCCCCGGGTCCGACAAGCTGGCCCGGAGACACGGCGCGCAGGCCCACCACGCCGTCGAACGGCGCCCGGATGATGCGGTCGGCCAGCCGCGCCTCGATCGCGGCGACGCGCGCCTCGGCGCGTTCGAGCGCGGCCACCGCCTCGTCCAGCCGCGACTGGGCCGACACGCCGCGATCGGCGAGATCACGCACCCGGTCGACCTCGCGGCGGGCTTCGCGGCGGGTCGCGCGCGCCTCCTCAAGGTCTGCGGCGGTTTCGTCATCGGTAAGTTCGACCAGCACGTCGCCGGCGCGCACGAGGTCGCCGCTCTCGAAGCTGATATTGCTGATGGTGTCGGAAATCTTCGCCGTGACGTCGACCGCCTCGTTGGCGTTGGCCGTGCCGATCGCCTCCACGACGTCGCTGAAGACCCGCGGTTCGGCCTGGACAACCGACGCCGCCGTGGCGAAGCCGCCAAATCCGCGTCCGCCTCCGCCGGCGTCCTCCGAGGTGGCGCGCCAGTAGACCGCCGCCGCCATGGCGGCGAACGCGCCAAGCACGACAAGCAAGAACAGAATACGCCCAAACATCAACGAGACTCCCGGATCGCCGCGCCGGATATGCGTCACGGCGCGGATAAAGCAACATTTCGTTTGCGGGATTACCGCCTCTCGACGGTCACCATCGCGTCAACGCAACGGATCAGACGTCGAAACCGGGGCTCTGGCGGCGCACGCGGTCCTGAAGCGCCGCCCAGGCGATCTCAAGGAACAGCTCGTTCGTCACGCCTTCGTTGCTCTGCTGGAACACGCGCGCCTGCATGGCGTCGCCGTGCTCGATCAGTTCGGCGCCAGCCCCCTGGGCCATCACCTGGACCTTGCAGGCGCGCTCAAGCAGATACATGCGCAGATAGCAGGCGAAGGGATGGTTTCCGACCGTCAGCGTTCCGTGATTGCGCAGCATCAGGATGTGCTTCCCGCCAATGTCGGCGACAAGCCGCTCGCGCTCGTCATGATCCAGCGCGATGCCCTCGTAATCATGGTAGGCCACGTCTTTCAGCACGTTCATCGCGAGCTGCGAGATCGGCAGCAGGCCGCGCTTCTGTGCGGAGACGGCGACGCCCTGGTCGGTGTGCAGATGCATCACCACGGTGGCGTCCTCGCGCGCGGCGTGGATGGCGGAGTGGATGGTGAAACCAGCCGGATTGATGCCGTAGCGCGAGGGCGGGAGCACGTTCCCGTCAAGATCGACCTTGACCATGTTCGAGGCGGTGACGTCCTCGAACAGCAGCCCGAACGGGTTGATGAGGAAATGCTCCTCCGGCCCCGGGATGCGCATCGAGATATGGGTGAAGAACAGGTCGTCCCAGCCATGCATGAAGGCCAGCCGGTAGAGCGCGGCCAGATCGCAGCGCGCCTTCCACTCGGCTTCGGAAACCTGATCCCTGATGGAAATCTGGGCCTGATCGTCCATGGCGCGTCCTCCCGGTTGCCGCCGGCGCTTGGTCGGCCGGTCGGTTTTCACCGTACAGGATCGCGCGCGCACGGGCCTGCGTCAAACGCTGCTGCACGGTTAACCTCAGCAAAGCATTATTTAACCGTGATCGGCGTTCAATAGCGGCGACGACGCCCGAAACCGGGCGCTGAACGCACCATGAGGACGCCGATGAGCCCGCCGCCCGCCGGGGAGCGACGGCCCGAAGCCCTGGAACTCCCGCCGGAGCGCCGCGACGAGCTCGCCATGGCGCTGGCGCGTCTGTGCGCGCTGGGCCGCCTCAACGAGCAGGCGCGCGCGGAGGCCGAGCGTTCGCTCCTGCCCCTGGCGCGCGCCGCCGAAGACCGGGTCCGCGCGGCCATGGCGGCGGAGCTCGCCGACGCCGACTGGGCGCCGGCGGCAGTTATCCGATGGCTGGCCTATGACCGGCTCGAGGTCGCGCGGCCGGTGCTGGAACGCTCCATGATGCTCAGCGAGGCCGATCTCATCGCGCTTGCCGACAGCGATGCGGCGCGGCGGCTGGTCCTTGCGGGCCGCATCTCGATCAGCGAGGCGCTTTGCGCGGCGCTGTCGCGTCATCGCGAACCGCAAGTCATCCGCAAGCTCGCAGACAATCCCGGCGCGCGGGTGGGGGAGCGCAGCGCCGCGGACTTCATGGCGGTCGCGCGCGGCGACCGGGCGCTTCAGGACGCGCTGGCCTCGCGCGAGCAGCTGCCGCGCGCCTTTGCGCGTGCGCTGTTTGTTTTCGCGGCGATGGAAGTGCGCGCAGCGCTCATCGCCCGTTTCCCGGATCTTCCGCGCGACCGGCTGGATGCGGCGACGGAGCTGGCCGAAACCGCCGCCGCCGCGCCGCAGCAGCCCGCCGAACGCCTCGCCGACAGGCTGGATGAAAACGGAAAGCTCAGCGCTGCAGGCGTGCTCAAGGCGCTGCGCGAGGGCCGGCATGAAGTCTTCGACGCCTTCCTTTCCCGCATGACGGGCCTGCCGGCCGATCAGTGGCGGCGTGCGCTTTCCACTTCAAGCGTACGCGCCTGGCTTCTGGCGGCGCGCGCGATCGGCGTCGACATCCCCGCCACGCCTGCAGGATACGCCGATCTCGTCCGCGCCGGACGCGCCCATCCGGTCGACGGGCGCGTTCTCGATCAGGCCGCCGAGGAGATTTACGGCATGTACGACCGCGAGCAGGCGAAGCTGGCCTTGCGCCGCCTCGCCTCGCCCGGTTCTATGACCTGACGGCGCGCGCGCCGCCGCTGACCCCACGCCCCGCCCATGCGCCTTTCCTTCCACGCTTCCAGCCGGCCGGACGCCCAGAGCTTGGCGGTTTCCACTGGGCTGGCGGGGCCGCGTTTGGTCATCACGACTAGGAACTCTCTGGACGTGAGCGGTTTGCGGGACGCC
>CAZLOV010000016.1:10559-27590 GCA_964561235.1 uncultured Caulobacterales bacterium | reverse complement strand
GGTAGCTCAGTTGGTAGAGCAGCGGACTGCTACTCCGCCTGTCGCTGGTTCGAGTCCGGCCCGGGGAGCCACTTCACCGCCTGACGGTCCCTCCGGCATTTCGTGTTTCGCCCGCCGAAACGGCGCAAGGGCGCAACGGCGTGTTCAGGATTTCTACACCCTGAGAGGCGATGCTTCGTCCAACCAGTTTGGACGGCGCGCGATGACGGCTGACATCCTCGAGTATTTCGACGAGTTCGACGCGACGGTGATGACCGTCGACGGCAAGCGCACGCGCGAGGAAGTCGGGCTCGGCATCATGGAGCTCATCGAGCGCTTCAAGTCTTCCCCCACCCGCAATGTCGCCATCGACATCCGCGATGCGATCTATGACCAGCCGATCGACGACGTCGTGGCGGAGTGGGCGCTGGTGGCGAGCGCGCTGCCGAAAGCCCGCGTGGCGCTGGTGGCCTCCAAGCGCACGCGTCCGCAGGCCGAAGCGGCCGTCAAGGCGCTGGAGCAAAGCCATCACGCCGCCGGCGTGTTCGATCAGCTTACCGACGCCTTCCTCTGGCTCTCGGATATCGCCGCCTAGACACGCGCGGCCTCCTGCGCCTCCTCGACGCGGTCGCCCGCCTCAGCCTGGGCGGCCCACATCGAAGCGTACAGTCCGCCGCGAGCGATCAGCGAGGCGTGATCTCCCAACTCGGCGATGCGGCCGCTGTCCATCACCGCAATCTGGTCGGCGCGCGCGATCGTGGAGAGGCGGTGGGCGACGGCAAGGGTCGTGCGCCCGCGCGCGGCTTCGGCAAGCGCGGCCTGCACCTCGATCTCGGTGTCGCTGTCGAGCGCGGAGGTCGCCTCGTCGAGAACCAGGATCGGCGGGTTTTTCAGAATGGCCCGTGCGACGCCCACGCGCTGGCGCTCGCCGCCGGACAGCTTCACCCCGCGCTCGCCCACCCGAGTGTCCAGCCCGTCGGGCAGGGTTTCCGCGAAACCCTTGAGCTGAGCGCGCTCCAGCGCGTCCCAGAGCGCGTCTTCATCCGCCTCGGGCCGTCCGTAGAGCACGTTCTCGCGCAGCGTGTCGTTGAACAGCAAAACCTCCTGGGGCACGACGGCGATGTGACTGCGCAGGCTCTCCTGGGTCACCTCGGACACGTCGCGGCCGTCAATCAGGATGCGCCCGCTGTCGGGGTCGAAAAAGCGCAGCAGCAGCCGAAGCAGCGTCGACTTGCCCGCGCCTGACGGCCCGGCGAGACCCAGCATCGCCCCGGCTGGAATGTCGAGCTCGACCGCATCGACGGAGGGCGAGCGTCCGGCGTGGGAGAAGCTCACGTTTTCAAACCGCACCGAACCGGCCGGCTTCTCCATGATCGCGGCGGCTGGACGGTCGGCGACCTGAGGCTCTTCGTCGAGAAGCTGGTCGAGGCGCTCGAGATCGACGGTGGCCTGTTTGATCTCGCGATAGGCCCAGCCGAGGATGTTGAGCGGCTGATACAGGTTCATCAGCAGAAGGATGAGCGCGCTGATGTCGCCGATGCGCAGTTCGCCGCGCACGGTCATGTAGCCCGCAAGCACCGTCATCACGAGAAAGCCGAGATTCATGATGCCGGACTGCACGGCGTTGAGCATCGCCAGGCTCTGGGAGACCTTCGTGGCGGCCCCGGCATAGCGGGTCTTCGCCAGGTCGTAGCGGTCCGCCTCCCGGCGTTCCGCCGCGAACGCCTTTACGGTCTCGAAGTTCGACAGCACGTCCACCGCGCGCGCGTTCACCTCGGTGTCGGCCTCGTTCATCTCCCGGCGCAGCCGCACGCGCCATTCCGTCATCGACCATGTCGCCAGCGCATAGGCGGCGACGGCGCCGACGGTCACAGCGGAGAAGATCCAGCCGAAGTTCAGCCCGATCACGACGGCGGCGAGCGCCAGCTCCACGATGATGGGCAGGATATTGAAGACCAGGATGCGGAACAGGAAGTCGATCGCGTTCGCCCCGCGATCGATGATCCTGTTCACCGCGCCGGTGCGCTTGGACTGGTGGAAGTTGAGCGAGAGGTTCTGGACATGACCGAAGGCCTCCACCGCGGTCAGCCGCTGAGCGTCCTGTGAGACCGGAGCGAAGAGCGCATCGCGCGCCTGAGGCGCTGCGGAGGCGGCGAAACGGGCGGCGCCGTTGAGAAGGAAAAAGCCGAGAAAGGCGAGCCCCGCAGCCCCCGCCGCTGCGGACGCCGCTTCCGTTCCGCCGCCGATCGCGTCGCTGATGGCGTTGACGCCTTCGCCGAAGAAGAGCGGGGCGGCGACGGTGAAGCCCTTGGCGGCAAGGGTCAGGATGAAGGCGAGCGCAATGCGCGGACGCCAGCGCGCCATCTCGGGCGAGGCGAGCAGGCGCAGAAGCTTGCCTACCGCATCCTTGAGACGGCCTTCCGCGACCGGACCTTCCGGCGTGGGCGACGGATTTGCTGGGGAAGCCTGTGGACTGACCATGCGCCCTAGTTAGGCCGCATGGCGGCGCAACGCCACTAGCCGTCGCCTCCCGGCCCCGAGCCGGAGCCGTCGAATTCGCGCGGCTGCTCGTCCTCGGGCTGCGGCGCGCCCGGCGTAGTGAAGAGCTGTCCCGGATAGATCAGGTCGGGATCGCGGATCTGGTCGCGATTGGCTTCGTAGATGACGGTGTACTGCACGCCTTCCCCGTAAAGGCGGCGTGCGATTCGCCAGAGCGAGTTTCCCGGCTGGACGACCACGCGGCCGTCGCGCAGCTGTACGTCCTCCGGCGCGGCGCGTTCGAACGGCAGGGCGATGACCGCCGTCACCCGTCCGTCGGCGTCGAGCATGTCCACCTGCAGGTCATAACGGCCGGGCGCGAAGCTTTCGCCGGCCTGCAGCGTCCAGCGGCCGATTTCATCGGCGCGGGTTTCTCCCACGATCCGTCCGTCGGCGAGCACGCGCACACACGCGCCGGGTTCGGCGCGTCCCGAGAAAATCACCGTGCCGCTTTCATCGTAATCGACGGTGGCGAGACTGAGCGGACCCTCGCTCAAGCCCTCGAACGGCCCCTGCAGGATGCGGCTGGCTTCGCCCGGCCGGCCGAGAATCACCAAGGGCGTCTCGTCGCGGCTTTCCGGCACGGAGACCACCACGACCTGGTCGGAGCGGATCTCCTGGCCGTCCGGCGCCTGCATGAGGAGGCTGAGCTCGACCGATCCCGCCGCGAGCGGCTGATCAATGATCATGACCCATTCGCCGTTCTGGTCGATTTCAACCGTTGCGATTTCCTCGCCGTCGGCAAGAAGGCTGACTTGCGCGCCCGGCGCGCCGCGTCCGGCTGCAACCGCCGTCCCGCGCGGATCGACGCGCACGATGTCGAAACTCGGCGCCGGAAGGGCGGGGCTTTCCTGTCCGGCCTGCACGGCATCGGCCGGTCGCGCGCTCTCGGCGGAGGGCTGCGGCGCGCCGCCGGGCCGCGTCATGACATAGGCCGCGGCCGCCGCCAGCGCGGCGGCGAGCAGCAGGGCGGCGATGAGGAACGAGCGCGTGGGGCTCATGAACAAGGCTCCTTGCCCTGATACGACGGGCGGGTCGCCCCGGCTGTCAAGTCGCGCGGCGGGCTCGCCTGCGGCCGGGGAATGCCTTACTCCTCCGTCCGGGAGCAATCGGCGAATTGTGAAAGCATCATCCAGAGGCGTGGCGAAAATGCGGAGCGTATGCGTCTTCACGGGATCGGGACCGGGCGCGCCGGAGCACGCAACGCTTGCGCGCGCAGCCGGCGCGCGGATCGCGGTTGCCGGGCTCCGGCTGGTTTATGGCGGCGGCGATTGCGGCCTGATGGGCGCATGCGCGCAGGCTGCTCTGGACGCCGGCGGTCCTGTGCTGGGGATCATCCCTGAATTCATGCTGCCGCGCGAAGGCGCCCTGCCCGGCATCGAACTGCGCAAGGTCGCCACCATGGGCGCGCGCAAGGCGATGATGATCGGCGAGAGCGACGCGTTCCTGGCCCTGCCCGGCGGCGCAGGCACGCTGGAGGAGATTTTCGACGTCGTGACGCGCCGGCGCCTCGGCGTGCACCAGAAGCCGATCGCGGTGGTCGACCGGACCTTCTGGGGCCCTCTCGAAGCCTTGTTCGCGAATATGCGCGCGTACGGCTTCGCCCCGGACAGCCTCGCCGACGGGCTCATCTTCGCCGACACGCTTGACGACGCCTTCATCGCCCTCGCCCCGGCGATCCCGAAGGCTGCGGAATGACGGCGGATCGTCCGCCTTTTCCCTAGACGGCCTCGCCAAGCAGACGGCGGCGGGCCTTCTCCCGCCCGATCAACGGCAGCAGGACGGCCATTTCCGGGCCGCGGGCCTGTCCGGTCAGCGCGTGACGCAGCGGCATGAAGAGCTGCTTGCCCTTGCGGCCGGTCTTTTCCTTCACGGCGTTCGTCCAGATCCCCCAACTCTCCCCCGTCAGCTCGCCCGCGGGGAGAAGTTCGGCGGCCTCAGCGGCGAAATCCGCATCCTCGATAACGGGCTCGATCGGTCCCTCGACCATGCGCCAGGCCTCTGCGGCGTCCGCAAGCCGGTCGAGATTGGGCCGCACGGCGAGCCAGAAGGCCTCGCCGCCATCGGCGCCGAGCGCGCGCAAGCGCCCTGCTGCGTCCGCATAGGGCGTCTCGTGGATGATCCGCGCGTTGAGCCGCATGAGTTCGGCCGGATCGAACCGCGCGGGCGTGCGGGATATTTTCGCGAAGTCGAACTCGGACGCGAGCGCGTCGATCGTCGCCCGCGGTTCGACCGGATCCGACGTGCCGATCTTGGCGAGAAGCGAGAGGATGGCCATCGGCTCCACCCCCTCGGTCTCGCGCAAACCCTCGATCGAGAGCGAGCCGAGGCGCTTGGAGAGCTTTTCGCCGTCCGCGCCGACGAGCAGCGGGAAATGGCCCATCTCCGGCGCGCCGCCCTGCCCGGCGATCGCCTCGAAGATTTCTATCTGGGCGGCGGAGTTGGTGACGTGATCCTCACCGCGAATGACGTGGGTGACGCCTGAGTCGATATCGTCGACCACGCTCGGCAGGGTGTAGAGATAGCTGCCGTCCTCGCGTACGAGGATCGGATCGGAGATCGAGCTGGTCTCGATCCGGCTGGGGCCGCGGACCAGGTCGGTCCATTCGATGCGGCCGCCGGAAAGCTTGAAGCGCCAGTGGGGCTTGCGGCCTTCAGCCTCCAGCGCCGCCTTCTCCGAAGCGCTGAGCTTCAACGCGGCGCGGTCATAGACCGGCGGCTTGCCCTGGGCGCGCTGGATCTTGCGCTTGCGGTCGAGCTCCTCCTCGGTCTCGTAGCAGGGATAGAGCAGGCCGCTGGAGATGAGCGCGTCGCGCACCGCGTCATAGCGCTCAAAGCGGCCGGACTGGTTGAAGCTCTCCTCCCAGCGCAAACCGAGCCAGGACAGGTCGGCCTTGATGGCCGCCTCGTGCTCGGCGGTGGAGCGCTCCGTGTCGGTGTCGTCGATGCGCAGCAGGAACGCGCCCTCATGGCGCCGCGCGAACAGCACGTTCATCAGCGCGGTGCGGACATTACCGACATGGAGCCGGCCGGTGGGGCTAGGGGCGAAACGGACTTTGACGGTCATGGCGGACGGCGCCTCTGGAGGGTGGATCAGATGCGGCTGCGGCCGCCGGCGGCGGCGTCGATGGCAAGAGCGGTTTCAAGGGCGAGAAGGCCGGCTGCGCCGCTCGCAGCGGGCCCGGCGGGGCCGCCGAGGACTGCGCTGATGAACGCGGAAACATTCGCGCCGAGGCTGTCTTTCGCTTCCGGGCGTTCGGCGAAATCCGGATCGAGCGGCAGACCGGCGCCGTTCTCGAACGCCTTGCCGATGAAATCGACGGAAACCTGCGCGCCGTCCTCGAAGTCCAGCGCCATGACCCGGTCGCGTTCATCCGCGACGCGGCTGGATTCAAGCTCGGCCGTCAGCCCGTTTTCGAAGGTCAGGCGGCAGCGCACGTGATCAGCGAGGCTGGCGCGGCTGGCGAGCATCTCCGCCTCGACCCGCACCGGGGCTTCGCCGGCCAGTGCGAGGACAAGGTCAAGATCATGGATCATGAGGTCCAAGGTCACCGAGACGTCGAGATTGCGCGCGCTCGGCGTGCCCATCCGCCGCGCGGCGAGAGCGGACACGCGCGGCAGCGTCCCTCCGGCCGGGGCGAGCAGGCCCATCGCCTTGAATACGAAGCGCTCCTGATGGCCGACCTGAAGCACGAGGCTCTTTTCCGCAGCCAGGGCGACCAGTTCGCGGCCTTCTTCGACGGTCGCCGAAATGGGCTTCTCCACCAGCACGGACCGCCCCGCAAGGAGGGCGCGGCGCGCCGCGTCATGGTGGAACACTGCAGGGCTCGCCACGGTGATCACGTCGCAAGCCTCAATCAACCCCTGCAGTGAGGCGAAAACCTCCCCGCCATGCGCCTCGCACGCCGCCCGGGCGTGATCGGACACCGGATCGAACACGCCGGCGAGTTCCGTGCGCGCGTCGGCGGCGTATTTGGAGGCGTGATAACCTCCGAAAACGCCGGCGCCGACGACGCCGGCGAGAAGCGGTCTGTTCAAATCCGTCATGGCGCGGCAACTTGCATGCCGCGCGCGCGGGCGCAACCGCGATGCGCGGCGGCTGGGAACGACACGCCATGAGCGAGCGCAAGGAAAGCGACAAGACCGGCGCGGAACGCGGCCCGGACCTCAATGAAATGGCGGAGGCCGTCGTGGGCGTAAGCCCGGGCGGGCGCCTCTGGCGGCATCTGCGCGATCTCTATATCCGCCCGTCAGCGATTCTCGATGAAGCCCGCCGCGGCGTCGAGGAGCGCTATCTGTCCACGCTGAAGATGTTTTTTCTCGTCAGCGGGATCTTCCTGGCGGGCCTCGCCTTCACGGATGCGCCTGTTGCGGGCCTGGAGAGCCTCGCATTGAACGACCTCGCGCAGGTCGAGGCCTATCTGGCGGCGCAGGGCGTGGGCCCGCGCGACGTCGACGACGCCCTCAAGCAGTGGCAGGGCTATGCGGCGTGGCCGATCATATTCCTGTCTTCATGCGTCTTCATCATCGCGTTGAAGGTGTTCCGGCCGTCCGTCGGCTGGTGGCGTCATGTGCTGGTTTATCTCATCGCGTCTAACGCCGGCACTGTCTTCGGCATCGCCATCCTGCCCGTCGGCCTCGTGGGCTACGACGCGTTCATGCTGGGCTGGCTGGCCTCGATCGCCATTTTCCTTGCAACATTTGTCCGGCTGGCCCCGGAGGCCTACGAAACCGGCGTGGCGGGCCGCATCGTCTTGTGTCTCATCCTGCTGGCGGTCACGCTCCCGGCCCTGATCATTTCGAGCGTGCTTGGCTTCGCCGTTCAGACCGCCGTGCTCGCCGCGTTCGACGTGAGCATTCTCGACCTGCTCGCCGCAACAGCCGAGGCGCCCGCCTGAGGAGCAAAGCCATGAAATCCCGCGAAATCCGCCTGACCCGGAACTTCACCGGCCCGGTGAAACCCGAGTATTTCGAACTTGCTGAAGTCGAACTGCCCGATCCCGCCGAC
Source organism: uncultured Caulobacterales bacterium (assembly GCA_964561235.1). Taxonomy (GTDB): domain Bacteria; phylum Pseudomonadota; class Alphaproteobacteria; order Caulobacterales; family Maricaulaceae; genus JBCBSP01. The sequence goes on along the minus strand of CAZLOV010000016.1, from coordinate 20,065 downwards.
GGCGAAGTCCGCGTGAAGAACGCCTGGCTCTCCGTGGACCCGTACATGCGCGGGCGCATGACCGGGATCAAAACCTATATCGATCCGTTCAGGCCCGGCGAGCCCATGCAGGGCGGCGCGGTCGGACAGGTGGAAAGCTCGCGCGCGCCGGAGTTTTCGGAAGGCGACTGGGTCATGTCCATGTTCGGCTGGCGCGAGGGCTATGTCGCGCCCGCCGGCGCCGTGATGAAGATCGACGCAGACCTGCTGCCCGCCCAGGCCTATCTCGGCGTCGCAGGGCTGACAGGCATGACGGCTTATGTCGGCCTCAAGCGCATTCTGGAGCTCAAGGAGGGCGAGACGCTCTGGATGAGCGCAGCCGCCGGCGCGGTCGGCTCGGCCAGCGTCCAGTTCGCCAAGGCGATGGGCGCGCGCGTGATCGGCACGGCGGGCGGCGCGGAGAAGACCGCCTTCGTCGCAGAGATCGGCGCGGACGCCGCCATCGATTACCGGAGCGCCGCAGACCTCTCCGCAGCCGTCCGCGAGGCGGCGCCGGAAGGGATCGAGTGCTATTTCGACAATGTCGGCGGGGATCATCTCGAAGCCGCGCTCAACACGCTCAAGCGCTTCGGCCGGGCGGCTGAGTGCGGGATGATTGCACGCTATAATGACGAGACGCCGCAGCCCGGACCGTCCAATCTCGTGCAGATCGTGGCGAAGTCGCTGCGGCTGCAGGGCTTCATCGTCAGCGATCACCTCGACCTGCAGGCGGAGTTCATCGGCGATCTGTCGCGCTGGATGAACGAAGGCCGGGTGAAAACCCGAGACACGGTCTATGACGGCGTGGAGCAGACGCCGGACGCCTTCATGGGCCTCTTCACCGGCGAAAACATCGGCAAGATGCTGGTCAGGCTCTGACCGCTCAGGCCGAAACCCTCCGCATGAGCCGGCCGAGCGTCCACCCGCCGGCAATCGCGCCCGCAAGCGCGCTGGGGAAGACGTCCGCGCCTGCGGCGCGCAGGAGGGCGTAGCCCGCCAGAGCCGCGGCGAGGCCGAAAACCAGCGGCGCGACGCCGCGCGGGAACAGGGCCGAAGCAATCTTCATGGTTTCCAGATTGCAAACAACGGGCCGGTTTTCAGCCGTTTTGCGTCCATGCAAGACAACCGAGCCTGTGGAAAACTCGCGAAAATCGCTGAATCTCCCTGTATCCGCTTGCTTTCCGGGGCGAGAATCGCTCCCTATTCGAATTCCTGTCACATCGGCGCGCCGGCCTAGCCTCCGCCGTTCCATAAACACACGAAGGGGGAACCCTCATGAACAAGTCTGATCTCGCCAAGGCTGTCTCCGACAAGGCGGGGATCACCCGCGCGCAGGCCGGCGAAGCGATCGACGCGCTGATCGAGTCCGTGATCGCGACCGCCAAGAAAGGCGACAGCGTCCAGCTCGCCGGGTTCGGCACGTTCCATCCCAAGCACCGCGAAGCGCGCGAAGTGCGCAACCCGCGCACGGGCGACAAGATGATGTCGAAGGCCAAGACGCAGCTCGCCTTCCGTCCGGCCTCCGCGCTCAAGGACATCTGATCCGGCAGCGGGGAGCCCTGCTCCTTTGCGCTGACCTGGACATTCAACGCCGCCCGGTCCCTCGCCGGGCGGCGTCGTCTTGTCCGGACGCTGTTTGGAACCCGCTCAAGGCTGCGCTAGCTTCATGTATCGACTGAAGCTTCATCGAGGCCTTCTTGATCAGACCGTTCTTTCGCGCCGCCCGCCCCGCCGCCTTCGCGTTTGCGCTGCTCGCCGCCGGCTGCGGCCGTGAAGCGCCCGTGCAGCTGGACCTTACGCCCGAAGCGATCCGGGAGGCGGGCGAGATCGTCGTCGTCACCGTCGAAAGCCCCACCACATACGCCGTCTCGGATGGCGCGCCGACCGGATACGAGGTGGATCTCGTCAGCGAAATGGCGCAGGCGCTCGGCGTCTCCGTCCGGTACGACATTGCGCCCGACCTCGACGCCGCCCTCGACAGGGTCGCGGCAGGCGAAGCCCATCTTGCAGCAGCAGGCGTTACGGTCACCGCCACGCGCGAGCAGCGCATGCGCTTTGCGCCGGCCTACAAGGCGGTCACGCAACAGCTCGCCTGCCGCCGCGGCGGCGCGATGCCCGCCGCGCCCGAGGCGCTCGCCGGGCTGCGCATCGCCGTCGTCGCCGGCTCAAGCTATGAAGAGCGTCTGACGGAGCTTGCCGAAGCGCATCCCGGGCTTGCGTTCGAGACGCGCGACCACGCCTCCGCGATGCCGCTTCTGGAGGCCGTTCAGGACGGACGGCTCGACTGCACGGTGGCGGACTCCAATCTGATCGCCTTCGCACGGCTGCGCTTTCCCGAGATCGAGACGCCCCTCGACCTGACCGGCGAGCAGACCCTCGCCTGGGCGCTGCCGCTTGAAGCCGAGGCGCTGGACGCCTGGCTGGGCGAATGGTTCGCGGACGCGCACGAGGACGGCCTTCTGGAAGCGCTCGACGAGCGCTGGTACGGCGCGGTGCGCCAGTTCGACTATGTGGACGTGGCCCGCTTCATCCGCCGGCTGCAGGACCGCCTGCCGCCGCTTCAGCCCTATTTCGTCGAGGCGGCGCGTTCAGCGGAACTCGACCGGCGCATCCTCGCCGCGCAGGGCTATCAGGAAAGCCATTGGGACCCGGAAGCCGTGAGCCCCACAGGCGTGCGCGGCGTGATGATGCTCACCCTTCCGACGGCGCGCCGTGTCGGCGTTGAAGACCGCACCGACCCTGTGCAGTCGATCCGCGGCGGGGCGGCGCACCTGGCCGATCTCTACGATCGCCTGCCCGAGGAGGTGACCGGCGAGGACCGGCTGCACATGGCGCTGGCCGCCTACAATGTCGGGATGGGTCATCTCTACGACGCCCGCGCGCTCGCCGAGCGGCAAGGGCTCGACAAGAACAGCTGGGCCGACCTGCGTCAGGTGCTGCCCCTGCTCTCGCGGGAGGAGTACTACACGACGACCCGGTACGGATACGCACGCGGCCACGAGCCCGTGCGCTATGTCGCCAAGATCCGGCAATACCGCGCCTTGCTCGACGCAAACCTCTAGGACGCGTGCGCCCTACTCCGCCGCCTGCCGGCTCCCGAGCGCTGCGGGCTTGAGCGCGTCGGCGATCTGGAACGCCATTTCCAGCGCCTGATCGGCGTTCAGCCGCGGATCGCAATGGGTGTGATACCGGGATGAGAGATCGGCTTCGGAGAGATGCCCGGCGCCGCCAACGCATTCGGTGACGTCGCCGCCGGTCATTTCGAAATGCACGCCGCCGGGCTCGACGCCCTCGCTGCGCAGCACGTCCATGAACTGACGCACCTCGCGAAGGATGCGATCGAAGTCGCGCGTCTTGTAGCCGTTGGCCGCCTTGTGCGTGTTTCCGTGCATGGGATCGGACGACCAGACCACGGTGCGGCCCGCCTCCTTCACCTTTCGCACCAGAGGCGGCAGACCCTCGGCGACCTTGTCGGCGCCCATGCGCGCGATCAGCACGATGCGACCCGCCTCGTCGCGCGGATTGAGGATGTCGAGCAGCCGGACGAGATCATCCGGATCCATGGTCGGACCGCACTTGATGCCGACCGGGTTCTCCACGCCGCGCGCGAATTCGACGTGCGCGCCGTCGGGCTGACGCGTGCGGTCGCCGATCCAGATCATGTGGGCGGAGGTCGCATACCAGCGCCCGGTGGTCGAATCCATGCGCGCCAGCGCCTCCTCGAACGGCAGGTGCAGCGCTTCGTGGCTGGTGAAGAAATCCACCCCCTCAAGCGACGGCGCGGCTTCCGGCGTCACCCCGCAGGCGCGCATGAAGGCGAGCGCTTCGGTGATGCGCCCGGCATATTCGCGATAGCGCTCGCCCGCCGGCGAACCCTCAAGGAAATCCAGCGTCCACTGGTGCACGTTGTGAAGGTCCGCATAACCGCCCGAAGCAAGCGCCCGCAGCAGGTTCAGCGTCGCCGCCGATTGGTCGTAGGCCTTCAGCAGGCGCTCGGGATCGGGCACGCGGCCTTCGGCCGTGAAGGCCATGTCGTTGATGGAATCGCCGCGATAGCTGGGCAGCTCGATCCCGTCCTGCGTCTCCATGTCGGCGGAGCGCGGCTTTGAGAACTGACCCGCAATGCGGCCGACCTTCACCACCGGCTTGGCGGCGGCGAAGGTCATGACGACAGCCATCTGCAGCAGCACGCGGAAGGTGTCGCGCACGCCTTCGGCGGAAAACTCCTTGAAGCTTTCCGCGCAGTCGCCGCCCTGCAGCAGGAAGGCCTGACCCGCCGCGACATTGGAGAGCTGCCGCTTGAGCCGGCGCGCCTCCCCGGCGAACACCAGCGGCGGACGCCGGGCGAGCTCGGCCTCCACGCGAGCCAGCGCGCCCGCGTCGGGATAGTTGGGCAATTGCCGGGCGGGCTTGCCCCGCCAGCTGTCCGGGGCCCAGGCTTTCGGCGCGGACGGGGCGGCTTTGGCGTCGAGGGTCATTGCGCGGCTCTCAGTTCGGGCGGGATCCACTTCTCCCGCATTGTGACCAGTTCCTCGGCCACCGTAGGATGAACGGCGCAGGTGGCGTCGAACTGTCGTTTCGTCAGCCCGGCCTTCACGGCAACGCCGATCGCCTGGATGATCTCCGGCGCATCGTCACCGACGATATGCACGCCAAGAACGCGTTCATCCGAAGGACGCACGACAAGCTTCATGAGCATCCGGTCGGGGGTGTCCGTCAGCATGCCCTTCATGGGCCGGAAGGTCGACTTGTAGATGTCGACCGCTCCGTGCAGACGCCGTGCGTCGTGCTCTGCAAGCCCGACCGAGCCGACCGGCGGCTGGGTGAAGACGGCGCTGGCGATGTCTTCGTGATCGAACGCCATCGGACGCCCGCCGAATACCGTTTCCGCAAAGGCGGCCCCTTCGCGGATCGCCACCGGCGTGAGGTTCACCCGGTTGGTGACGTCGCCGACCGCGTAGATGTTTTCAGCGCTGGTCTTCGAGAAGGCGTCGACTTTCACCGCGCCATTTTCATCCGTGTCCACGCCTGCGTTCCCAAGGCCCAGACCCTGCGTGGCAGGGTCCCGGCCGATGGCGAGCACGACCTCGTCGGCGATAAGCTCGTCGCCATTGGTCAGCGTTACCGTCTTTGAGCCGTCCTCCGCCTTCGTGATCTCCTTGAAAACGGTATGGGTGATGACGCGCACCCCCGAGGCCTTGAGGCCTTCATGGACAAAGGTGCGCACGTCCTCGTCAAAGCCCCGCAGCACCGTGTCGCCGCGATAGACAAGGCAGGTCTCGACCCCCAGCCCGGCGAAAACCTGCGCGAACTCGCAGGCGATATAGCCGCCGCCCGCGATGACGACGTGCTTCGGCAGGGATTTCAGGTGGAAGATCTCGTTGGAGGTGATGCAGTGCTCCACCCCGGCCAGTTCATGGGGGATGAAGGGCGTGCCGCCGGTGGCGATGAGGATGTGTTTCGCGGTGACCGTTCGGTCCTGCCCGACCAGCCGGATGGTGTTCGGGCCTTCAAGAACGGCGCGGTCCTCGATCAGCTCGCAACCGGAATTGGCGAGATTGCGCGCATAGATGCCCGAGAGCCGGTCGACCTCTGCGTTCATCGCATCGCGGAACTTTCCCCAATTGAAGCCGGCGACGCCGACGTCCCAGCCATAGCCGCGGGCCATCTTGAAGTGCTTCGCGTAGCCGGAGGCGTAGACCATGAGCTTCTTGGGCACGCAGCCGCGGATCACGCAGGTGCCGCCCGGGCGGTACTCCTCCGCCACCGCGACTCTCGCGCCATGCAGAGCGGACATGCGCGAGGCGCGCACCCCGCCGGAACCCGCGCCGATCGTGAACAGGTCGTAGTCGTATTCAGCCATTCCCGGCTCTCCCGCAGCTGCGAAGAAGCTTAGGCGCTCCAACCGCCGGAAACCAAGCCGCGGAAGCGGCTTCCAGGCAGGTCACATAAGCGCAGGCGCGCGCGCGTTCAAAGCCGAGGCCTGCTCACGAGCGGGTGAGGAGCCTAAAGCTCCATGACGCGCGCGCGGCGCTCCTCGCCGACAATGACGATGCGGGCGAGATCGATGAACAGTCCGTGCTCGATAACGCCCGGCAGGTCGATGAGCTCGGCTGCGGCGAGTTCGGGTTCGGGGATCTCCGCGCAGGCGCAATCGAGGATGTAATGACCGCCGTCGGTAACGAAGGGCTCCAGCCCGTCGCCGCGGCGGCGCAGGGTGACGTCGGGCTGCTTCACGCCCGCGCGGCGCAGCGCGTCGAACACCTTCTTGGCGGTGATGGTGAAGCCGAACGGTTCGACCTCTATCGGCAGCGGAAACGCGCCAAGCCTCGCCACCAGCTTGGTCTCGTCCACGACGACGATCATGAGATCGGAGGCGTCCGCGATGATCTTCTCGCGCAGAAGGCATCCGCCGCCGCCCTTGATCAGGCGGAAGCGGCCGTCGACCTCATCTGCGCCGTCGACCGTGACGTCGATGCGCTGCGCGTGTTCGACCGGGATGAGCGGGACCCCCGCCGCCTCCGCGGCGGCCTCGGTTGCGCCCGATGTCGGCACGCCCTGCACGCGGATGCCCTCCGCCTTGATGCGTTCGCCGAGCAGGCGCACGAAAATCTCCGCCGTCGAGCCGGAGCCGAGACCGAGGATCATGCCGTCCTCGACGTAAGCCAGCGCAGCTTCGGCGGCGCGCGCCTTCTGCTCGGTGACGCTCACTGATCCACTCCGCCGAGAAGGATGAATTTCAGTTCGGTGAATTCCTCCACGCCCCATTTGCCGCCTTCGCGGCCGATGCCGGATTCCTTCATGCCGCCGAACGGCGTGGCGGGCGAGCCGACCATGGGCGCGTTGACGCCGATCATGCCGAAATCGAGCCCTTCGGAGATGCGGTGCACCCGGCCCACATCGCGCGTGTAGACGTAGGCGGCCAGCCCGTAGGGCGTGTCGTTGGCGAGCCGGATGATCTCCTTCTCGTCCTTGGCGCGGTAGACCGAAGCAACCGGCCCGAAGATCTCGAAGCACGCCAGATCGAGCGAGACGTCGCCGCCCTCGATCAGCGTCGGCGCGTAGAACGAGCCGCCCAGTTCCGCCGCCAGAGACCGGCCGCCGGCAAGCACGTTGGCGCCCTTCTTCTTCGCATCCTCGACGAGCTGGCTGACGCGTTCGACCGCCTCGTCATGGATCAGCGGACCCAGATTGACGCCGCTTTCAAAACCCGAGCCGACCTTGAGCTTCTCCACGCGCGATTTCAGCGCCTCGACGAGCCTGTCTGCAATCGGCTCGTGCGCGATGATCCGGTTGGCGGACACGCAGGTCTGGCCCGAGGCGCGGAATTTCGAGGCGATCACGCCGTCGGCGGCGGCTTCAATGTCGGCGTCGTCCATCACGATGAAGGGCGCGTTGCCGCCGAGCTCCAACGCAACCCGCTTCACTCCGTCGGCGGCCTGACGCATCAGCAGCTTGCCGATCTTCGTCGAACCGGTGAAGCCGATCATCGCGACCTCGTCGGCGCCGGTGAAGACCGGACCGATCGCCTCCGCATCGCCGCACACGATATTGAAGACGCCCGCCGGGATGCCTGCGCGATCGGCGAGCTCGGCCAGCGCGAGCGCCGTCAGCGGCGTTTCCGGCGCCGGCTTGACCACCACCGGGCAGCCCGCCGCCATGGCCGGCGCGCACTTGCGGGTGATCATGGCCGCAGGGAAGTTCCATGGCGTGATGCAGGCGACCACGCCGACCGGCTGACGCACCGTCCAGCCGCGCGAGCCGGGAAACGGCGTCGGCAAGGTCTCCCCGTGCAGGCGCTTGGCCTCCTCCGCCGACCAGGAGACGAAGCCCGCGCCGTAGACGACCTCGCCTTTCGCCTCGCCGAGCGGCTTGCCCATCTCCGCGGTGATCAGCGCGCCGAGATCAGCTGCATACTCGAGAATGAGATCGTTCCATTTCTGGATCAGCCGGGCGCGCTCGAAAACATTGGTCTTGCGCCAGGTCTTCAGCGCTGCGGCGGCGGCGGCGACGGCCTTGCGGGCGCCGGCCTCGCCAACATCAGCGACCTCCGCAATCAGGGAGCGATCGGCCGGATTGAGCACAGGAAACCGGCTTTCGCCGCGGGACCATTCCCCGTTGATATAGCTGTCCGTCCTGAGCAGGCCGGGATCAGAGAGGCGGGCTTCAAGGTCGAAACGGGCGGGGGCGTTCATGACGCGTCCTTTCCTTCAGCTTTCCGGGCGCTCGTCTTTCGCGCGGTCTTGGCGGCGCGGTAACGCGCAGCCCATCCCGGCCTGATGTCTTGTTTGGCGCGCGCAATCGCAAGGGCGTCGGCTGGAACATCCGCCGTGATCACCCCGCCCGAGCCCGTATACGCGCCCGCGCCGACGGTCACCGGCGCAACCAGCGCCGTGTTCGAACCGATGAAGGCGCCCTCGCCGATCACCGTGAGATGCTTGTCGAAGCCGTCGTAATTGCAGGTGATCGTCCCGGCGCCGATATTCGCCTGCGCGCCGATCCGGGCGTCTCCGACATAGGACAGGTGGTTGACCTTGGCGCCCGCGCCGATCTCAGCCTTCTTGGTCTCGACGAAGTTTCCGATCCTGGCGCCGGCGCCCAGCACCGTGCCGGGCCGCAGGCGCGCATACGGGCCGACCTGGGCGCCCTCGCCGACCTCTGCGCCCTCAAGATGGGAGAACGCGCGTATCACGGCGCCGGTCTTCACGCTGACCGCGGACGCGAAAACCACGTTCGGCTCCACGACCACGTCCGGGTCGATTTGCGTGTCATGACTGAAGAACACGGTTTCAGGCGCGATCAGCGTAACCCCCGCCGCCATCGCCTCGCTGCGTTTGCGAGCCTGGAAGGCGGCCTCAGCCGCGGCGAGATCTGAGCGGGAATTCACGCCGAGCACCTCGTCTTGCGCCGCGCGCACGACAACCGCCGACCGGCCCGCCTCGCGCGCCAGGCCGACCACGTCGGTGAGGTAGTATTCGCCCTTGGCGTTGTCGTTTCCGACCTTCTCCAGCAATGCGAACAACAGGTCCGCCGGCACCGCGAGCACGCCGGAATTGCACAAACCGACCGATCGTTCGGCTACGGTCGCATCCTTGTGTTCGACGATGCGCTCAAGCGACCCGTCCTCCGCGAGGATGAGACGCCCGTAACCTGCCGCGTCGGCAGGCTCGAAACCCACCACGGCCACCCCGGCGCCGGCGTCCAGCGCCTCAAACGCGGCCTGGACGGTTTCCGGGCGGATCAACGGCGTGTCGGCGTAGAGCACGATGACGTCGCCGGAAAACCCCGACAGCGCAGGCTTGGCCTGAAGCACGGCGTGACCCGTGCCAAGCGGCGGATCCTGCAGCGCCGTCAGCGCGCCTGCGGCCTCGGCGGCATCGCGCACGGCCGGCGAGTGCGCACCCCAGACGGCCGCAATTGTATCCGCGCCGCTGGTCCGGGCCAGATCGAGCGTCCAGGAGAGCATGGACTTTCCGCCCACCGCATGG
>CAZLOV010000016.1:0-10549 GCA_964561235.1 uncultured Caulobacterales bacterium | reverse complement strand
ATGCGCGTCCCCTGCCCAGCGGCGAGGACGACGGCGGCGCGGGGTCGTGTCATGGGCGGCGTTCCGGGCGGCGAAGAGGGCTCGCAGGCAGGCTGGAGAACGCGCTATAGCCGATTGCGCGCGCTTTCGCGACCGTCGCTGAAGCCCTGCCGCGTCAACAAGGATTTCAGCCCATGTCGCAACCGCTTCATGTCGCCTTTGATCTCGACGGCACGCTGGTGGACACAGCGCCCGACCTTGTGCGCGCGCTTAACGCCGCGATCGCGCCGCGCGGGATCGATCGCGTGCCGCTCGAGGCTGTGCGGCTGATGGTCGGGCGCGGCGCCCGCGCGCTCATCCGCGAGGCCTATGGGCGCGCGGGGCGGCCGTTCGATGAGGCCGAACTTGAAGAGGCGCTGGCTCTGTTCCTGCAAGTCTACCGGGAGGGCATCGCCGATCTCAGCCGGCCGTTTCCCGGTGTCGAAGCGGCCCTTGACCGGCTCGCAGCCTCAGGCGCGCGGCTGTCGGTATGCACGAACAAGCCGACCTTCCTCGCCTCCGCCCTGCTTGACGCACTCGGGCTGACACGCCGATTCGAGCGGGTGGTCGGGCCCGACGACGTCGCCGCGAAGAAACCGGATCCGGGCCACCTGATGGCGGCCTTCGGCGGCGCGCGGCCCGGCAGGAGCGTGCTCGTGGGCGATTCGGAGACCGACGCCCTTGCAGCGCGCGCGGCAGGCGTGCCGTTTATCCTCTATGTACATGGCTACAACGAAAAACCGGCCGAGGCGCTGCGCCCCTACCGGCTTCTCGAACACTATGATCGCCTGGAGGACGCCCTGACGGGCTTCTAGGCCCGCACGGGGCGGTCCGCCTTATGCGGAGCGGCGCTCCGGACCGCGGTCGTTGGCCGGGCGCGGGAAGCCGTTGACCATGTTCGAGCGCACGTCGGTGCGCGCCGAACGCATGGCGGGCATGAAGCCGGCGTCGACGAGATCGATGTTCACGTCGTAGCCGCGCTCGCGCCAATAGGCTTCGATGCGCTCTTTCAGGCGGCGCGCTCCTTCAGGCGTGCAAAGATCATTCGCCATCTTCAATCATCTCCTCACGGCGCGCTCGGGGCGAAGCGCGCAGGGGCTGTGTCAGCAGCTCGGAAAACCGACCGCGGATGCGACGCGCATCGCGCGGTTCGTGCGCCATATAGACGCTCTTTCTTCGTGACGAAAGTATGACTGGTCGATTTTGATCAATTTTCTTGTGAAGCGTCCGCCTTGACCGGCGGGTCCCCCGGACGTATCACCTCGCCTCCTTGCGGGCGGTTAGCTCAGCGGTAGAGCACTTCGTTCACACCGAAGGGGTCACTAGTTCGATCCTAGTACCGCCCACCATTTCAAGGTGATAACGCCTTCAAGCGCCCCTTCGGAGCGAGCCTCCGGAAGGGGCGCTTTGCATCAGGCCGGCGCAGCGTCCCAGCGCCGCAGCCCTGCGACGATCGGCCATCCCGCCAAAAGAACGGCCAGTCCGCCCAATCCGAGAAGGCCGTTATGCGGCCAGGCGGTCTCGGGCGAAAAGAGCAGGAACACGCCGGCGACCGCATTGAGCGAGCCGTGCATCGCGCCCGCCGGCAGAACATGTCCCGAGCGCTCGCGGATCCAGGAGAAATACGGATTGAGCGCCGTCGTGAAGGCGATCATGAGCCCGGCGCCGGCCCAGCCGAGGCCGGGATAGTTGTATCCCATGAGGATGATGGGCGCGTGCCAGACGCCCCAGATCACGCCGATCACGATCGACATCGGCCAGAAGCCCAGACCCTGAAGCCGCGGCTGAAGCCAGCCGCGCCAGCCGATCTCCTCGCTGAGCGTCAGGATCACGGTATTGAGCAGAATGCCGATGGGCAGGTTCACCGCGAGCGTGATCATGAGCAATGTCTGCGCATCGAACGGGATCTCGACGCCCGCCGCCTCGATCTGTGCGCCAAGCCGGGCGGCGGCGTCCGCCGGCGGCTGACCGAGCCAGACCAGCGATGCAGCCAGCGCCAGGGCGCAGAGCCCGATCGGCAAGACCCAGCCGGCGAGCGTCAAAGCAAGGACGGGCTTCCAGCGGATAGGCGCAAGGCTCAACGCCTGCAAACGCCGGCCCTTGTCAAAGATGAGCGCTGCAACGACCGCGCCGAGCGCCGGGCCGAACATGAACGCGACCAGATACAAGGCGGCGAACGCACCGGCGCCTTCAAAGCCGCCAGCGAGGTGAAGCGCGCCTGCAATTGCCCAGCTGAACGCGAAGCTGAGAAAGAGAAAGACGAATACGGCCATCACCCAACCCTGCCCGAGCCGTCGCCCGGATGCACCCGGAATTGCGGCAGCGACAGCGCGCCGCAGCGCATTCCGCCGCCATACGCGCAAAGTCGCTCGCACTGCGCCGACGCTCTTGCGAAACATTCGCAAAAATGGTTGATGCAACGTGATGTCTGTTGAACGAGGATCGCCATGACCGTCTTCCTTCGCGCAATCGCGCCCGCCGCCGCCTCCGCCGCGCTGCTGACGGCCTGCTCCCCGGGCGACGCCGGAAGCGCAGCCGAAGAGGCCGGCGCCGGCGTCGTCAACGTGTTCAGCGCGCGCCACTACGCCTCCGATCGGGCGGTCTACGCAGCGTTCACCGAGCAGACCGGCATCGAGATCAATCTGGTCGAGGCTTCCGGCGACCTGCTCATCGAGCGCGTGCGCGAGGAAGGCGAACGCTCTCCAGCCGACATCGTCATCACCGTCGACGCGGGCCGTCTGGCGCGGGCCCAGGAAGCGGGTTTGTTTCAGCCTGTCGGCGATCTCGGCGGGGCGCTGGAGCCGGTGCCGGCCAATCTGAAGCAGGAAGACGGGCTCTGGTTTGGTTTCGCCACCCGCGCGCGCGTCATCGCCTATTCGACCGAGCGGGTGAGCGAAGACGAATTGCCGGCCTCCTACGCCGATCTCGCCGATGAGCGCTGGCGCGGGCGCATTTGCGTGCGTTCCTCGAACAATGTGTACAACCAGTCCCTGCTCGCGGCGATGATCCTGCGGCTAGGCGAGGACGCGGCGGAAGCATGGGCGGAAGGCGTCGTTGCAAATCTCGCCCGTCCGCCCCAGGGCGGCGACACCGACCAGATCCGGGCGGTCGCCGCGGGCGAATGCGATGTCGCTGTGACCAATCAGTATTACTGGATGCGCCTGGCGCGCAGCGAGGACGCCAACGACGCCGAAGTCGCGCAGGCCACGGCCCTGCACTACCCGCAGGAGGGCGGCGTGCACGTGAACGTCACGGGCGCAGGCATGGCGGTCGGCGCGCCCAACCCCGAGAACGCCCGGGCCCTGCTCGCCTTTCTTCTCTCCGACGACGCCCAGCGCGCCTTCGCCGAGCTGACCAACGAGTATCCTGCCGTTCCGGACGCGGAATACGACAATCCGATTCTCGCCGAGACCGAGGGCTTCGAGGCCGATCCGGTCAATGTCGCCGAACTTGGCGAAGGCAACGCCGCCGCCCAGCGCATCTTCGACCGCGTCGGATGGCCTTGATCCAGGACGGCGCTGCGGAGCCTGCGCCCAGCTGGCGCAGGCGTCCGCCGCCGCGCTTCGACCTCAGCCCGCTCGCGGCGCTCGCCGCGCTGATCGCCGCCGCTCCGCTTCTCGGGGTGGCGGCGCTCGCCGTTTTCGGACCCTGGACGGATTATCTCGCCCATATCACGGCCACCCGCCTGCCGGCCTATCTCTGGAACACCGCCGTCGTCGGCGGCGTGGCCGCAGGCGGGGCGCTTGCGATCGGCGCGCCGGCGGCGTTCATCGTCACGCGCTTCCAGTTTCCCGGACGGGCAGTCCTCGAGCCCGCGCTCGCCCTGCCGCTTGCGCTTCCGGCCTATGCCGCCGCCTATGCCTGGTATGACCTGACCCAGACCGCCGGCCCGTGGGGCTTCCTTCCGACCGTGCGCGGTCCCGCCGGCGCAGGGCTGATCTTCGCCTTCACGCTTTATCCCTACGTCTACCTCTTGGCGCGCGAGGCGTTTGCGGGGCAATCGGCGGATCTCCACGACGCCGCACGCACCATGGGCAGGTCGCCGGTTCGTGCCTTTCTCGACGCCATGGCGCCCGCACCGCGCCCGGCGCTGGCGGCGGGGCTTGCGCTGGTGGTGATGGAATCGCTGGCGGATTACGGCGCGGTGATCCATCTCGGCGCGCCGACGCTTTCGGTGGGACTCATCCGCGCCTGGGCCGGCGAAGGCGCGAGCGCGGAGGCCGCCCGGCTCGCGCTCGTGCTTGTCGGCATCGCGTTTCTGATCTTCACCCTGGAGCGCATGCAGCGCCGGCGGGCGCGCTCCAGCGCCGCCTCCGGACGCCGCCGCCCGCCGCGGCGCGCCCGGCTCGGTCCGCTCCACGCGCTCGGCGCCGTCACGCTGTGTGCAATTCCGGTCCTTCTCGGGCTGGTCATCCCGATGGCGCGGCTCGCCGAACTGGCCCGGCACGCTCCGGTCGCCTCCGGCGTGGCGCAGGCCGCCGGGCACTCCCTTCAACTCGCCCTCATCGCCGGCGCGCTCGCCGCCGCTCTCGGCCTGGCCTGCGCCTACGCCCTGCGTTCGGGCAAACGCCTTCCCGGCGCTGCCGCGCGCCTTGCCGGCCTTGGCTACGCGGTACCCGGTTCGGTTGCGGCTCTGGGCGTTCTGATCGTGCTGGGACGCGCGCAGGACGGACTGGACGCCGCCGCCACATCGCTCTTCGGCGTCCGGCCGGATTTCCTTCTCACGGCGGGCGCAGCTGCGCTCATATTCGCCTATCTCTCCCGCTTCGCCGCCGCAGCGATCGGCCCCTCCGAGACGGCCCTGTCGCGGATTACCCCGGCGCTGGACGCCGCAGCGCGCACGCTGGGCGCGGACGCCCGCGAAACCGCGCGCCGCGTGCATGCGCCGCTGATCGCTCCGGGTGTCCTGCTGGCCGGCGGTCTTGTGTTCGTGGAGGTTCTCAAGGAGCTTCCCGCGACCATGATCCTGCGGCCCTTCAATTTCGACACGCTGGCTGTGACGGCGCACAATTTCGCCTCCGACGAACGCCTTGGCGCAGCCGCCTTGCCTGCGCTCCTGATCGCCGTGTTCGCGCTGGCGCCGATGATCTGGATCGCCCGGCGCATCACTGCGCAGGAGCGAGCGCGGTGAGCGCGTCGCTCAGTGTCGAGAACGCCCATGTGCGTCTGGCGGGCGCCGACCGGCCGACGCTGCACGGTGCAAGCCTTTCGGTGTCCTGCGGCGAGATCGCCGCTCTTCTCGGTCCGTCCGGGGCAGGCAAGACGACTTTGCTTCGCGCCGTCGCCGGTCTTGAGCAGCTCGATAGCGGCGCGATCCGTTTCGGCGAAGACATCTGGAGCGGCGACGGGGTGCATCGTCCTGTCGAACGTCGCCGCTGCGGCGTGGTGTTTCAGGACTACGCCCTGTTTCCTCATCTGACGGCGCTGCAGAACGTGATGTTCGGGCTGCGCGACGGACCGAAAAACCGCCGTCGGGCCGCAGCGCTCGCCCAACTGGACGCGATGCATCTTTCCGGGCGGGCGCATGCGTATCCGCACGAATTGTCCGGCGGCGAACAGCAGCGCGTGGCGCTGGCCCGCGCGCTGGCGCCGGACCCGGCGGTGATGCTGCTCGACGAGCCGTTTTCCGGGCTCGACCGCGGACTGCGCGGCGGGGTACGCGCGGACACCGCCGCCGCCCTGCGCTCATCGGGCGCAGCGGCCCTGATCGTCACCCATGACGCCGAGGAGGCGATGGCGATGGCCGATCACGTCGCGCTGATGGTCGACGGGCGCGTCATCCAGACCGGCGCGCCGGATACGCTTTACCTGCGGCCCAATTGCGTCGCCGCTGCGCGGCTGATGGGCGATGTCGAGGTCTTCGAAAGCCGGGTGTCCGGCGGCCTCGCCGCAACGCCGCTCGGCCCGGTTCCAGCCGGTCTCACGGAAGGCTCCGCCTGCCATGTGCTGGTGCGGCCGGAAGGCGTGCGGCTCGGCGGGACGGGCGCTCCCGCCGAGGTGACCGCGCGGCGTGTCGCCAGCGGGCTTGTGCGGCTTGAGCTTCGGCTGAGCGAGGGCGCCGAAGCCGGGCGCGTGATCGCATCGCGCGCCAGCCTCGCCGATCCGCTCAGACCCGGCGACCGCACATGCCTGTCTCTCGATGCGGACTTCGTCAGCGTGACCGAGCGTTAGGCGGCGTCGCGGCGTCCCGTGCGCGCATCCTCGATCCGCTGGCGGGCAATCTCGTCGGCAACCAGGTTCGCGGGCCGGCCTTCGGCCTCGGCCTTGTCGAGGATTTCCAGCAGCGTCGAGACAAGCCCCTGCAGCTTGCCCTCGACCCAGTTCGCGTCGAACCGCGGATCGATATCGCCCATCACATTGATGATGCCGCCCGCGTTGAGCACGTAGTCGGGCGCATAAACGATGCCGCGCTTTTGCAGCTCGGCGCCCATCTCACGGGTCTTGAGCTGGTTGTTGGCCGCACCCGCAATGACCTTGAACCTGAAAGCGCCGACCGTGTCTTCGTTGACGATGGCGCCCAGGGCGCACGGGGCGAACACGTCCGCCTCCACGCCGTAGATCGCATCCTTGTCCACGATCGTCGCGCCGTGCTCGTCCGCAAGCGCCTTGAGCGCGTCCTCGTTGATGTCGGAGAGGAACAGCTCCGCGCCGGCCTTGGCGAGATGCTCGACGAGATAGTGGCCGACATGGCCGGTCGCGCCCTGCACCGCGACCTTCACGCCGTCGAGGCCCGACCGCCCGAGCGCGCGCTCGGTGACCGCCTTGAGGCCAAGGAAAACGCCGCGCGCGGTCGTCGGGCTCGGATCGCCCGTGCCGCCGGACAGGCCCACAAGGTGTTTGGTCTGGGCCGCCGCATTGTCGAGATCGTCGGGGCTGACGCCGACGTCCTCGGCGGAAAGGTATTCCCCGTTCAGGGCGTTGAGCGCCCGGCCGAAGGCTTCAAACAGCGCCTTGCGGTCGAAATCGCCAGCCGGCTTCATGATGACCGATTTGCCGCCGCCGATCGGCAGGTCGGCCATGACGTTCTTGTAGCTCATCCCTTGCGACAGACGCAGAACGTCGGTGAGCGCATCGGTGGAGTTGGCGTAGGTCCACATCCGGCAGCCGCCGACAGCCGGTCCGCGCACGGTCGAGTGCACGGCGAGGATGGCCTTGAGGCCCGAGGCCGGGTCGGAGGCGAAAAGGACCTTCTCGTGGTCGTCGAAGGCCGGATGGTCGTAAACGCTCATGGGGAGGTCCTTCATTCGGGAGCCGCTATGCAGGGCGCGCCGCCGTCCGCGGTCCGGAATTCATGTCCGGTGCGGGGCGCGCAACTCGTCCCTGCCTGATCGGGCGCCCCTTTACTCTCCCTCACGCCTCGACGCAAGCTTAAGAAATTGAAGGATTTTTGTCTTAACCACGTGCAGCATTGATTATGCTGCGGATGCGTAATTTCAATGCAGGCAAGACATCCCGCTCAAACCAAGAATTTTTCTTGATCCAGGCGTTGTTGCGCCAGCTCGGGTGCGGCAGCGCAAAACAGCCATACGCGAGATGATCTCGCCAGCGCAGCACGGTTTCGGTCAGCGTTTTGCCCGACCGTCCGCCAAGCACGCGGCGCTGCGCATAGCCGCCGACAAGCAGGGTGAGCGTCACGTTCGGCAGGGCGGCGTCGAGTCGCGGCTGCCAGAGCGGCGCGCACTCCGAGCGCGGCGGCAGGTCGGCGCCTTTCGCGTCAAGTCCCGGAAAGCACAGCCCCATCGGCGTGATCGCCACCAACGCTTCGTCATAGAATTCCGCCGCATCCACGCCCATCCACGCCCGCAGCCGGTCGCCGGAAGGATCGGTGAAGGGCGTTCCGCTGGCGTGCACCCGCGTTCCCGGCGCCTGACCGATAATGCGGATCCGCGCGCTTGCGCTCCCTCGGAGCACCGGGCGCGGCGGATGCGGCAGGCAGGTTGCGCACACCTGGCAGGCGCGCGCCTCGCGCGCGACGTCCTCGAAGCGCTCAGGCGTCATCAGGAGCCGCCGCCGGTAGGCCGAGGCGGTAGACGCCGCGGAAGTCGTTCGGGTCGACCGGCTTACCCTTGCGCAGGATGACGATGTCGCCGCGCCGGGCGAGATGCACGGCCGCCTGGCGCACCTGGCGCATATGGTCGCGCCAGCGCTCGGGGTAGACGGCGCGCGCGGCTTCCGACGGGCAGATGCTCTTTCCGGCCCCGCGCTTTTCGACAAGCGCGAGAATCGCGGCTTCGATGGGATCGGAGGCGTCCTTCGTCATGCCCCTTCCCTAACCGATCCCTGCGCCGGAGCGAAGCCATGCGCCGCGACCACCGCCCCTACTGGATGCACCGGCTGTGGGAGGCGTATGAAAACGCGTGGACGGCCCATTTCCTGAGGCCGCATTTCGAGGCCCTCGGAACCGATCCGAAGGTCGTGCGGCCCTGGAATGTCGAGGTGTTCGGACCGAACGTGCGCGCCGGGCGCGCGATCCACATCGTCTCGCGCCGCGACCAGCCGGTGAGCTTCACGGTCTGGTCGCCGCCCGAGGCGCCGGGCGAGATCGTCATCGGGGATTGCTGCTTTTTCGCCGGCGGCGTTCGCATTCTCGCGGCCGGCTCGATCCGCATCGGGGACGGCGCGCTGTTTGCGAAAAACGTCACCGTGACAGACTGCGACTGGCACGGCCTATACGACCGCATCGATCCGAAACCGCAGCCCAGCCCCGTTCAGATCGGGCGCAATGTGTGGGCGGGCGACGGGGCGTTCATCGGCAAGGGGGTGACCGTCGGCGACAACGCCGTGATCGCGGCGCGCGCGGTGGTGGTGAAGGATGTGCCTGAGAACGCCGTCGTCGCAGGCGCGCCGGCGCGCACCGTCAAGACGCTCGACCCCGACGGACCGTTCCGCACGCGCATGGACATGCTTGGCGATCCAAGGGCGCTCAACGCGTTCATGGAGGACGCCTACGCCAAGGCGCTCTCTGGCAATTCCACGCTGGGCTGGCTGCGCTCGAGGCTTTTTCCGCGCCGCGGCGACTAGAGACCGAACAGGGCGCCCGGCAGCGCGCCGACGACGGCGCCGGTCATCAGCGTCGCCAGCGTGCCGGATACGAGCGCGCGCGGGGCGAGATTGAGAATGTCCTCCCGCCGGGTCGGCGCGACCGCCATCAGGCCGCCGATCAGGATGCCCACGGAAGAAAAATTCGCGAACCCGCACACCGCATAGGTCATGATCAGCGCCGAGCGCGGTGACAGCGCCTCGCCCGCGCCGGCGAGCGCGTCATAGGCGATGATCTCGTTAAGCGCGGTCTTGAGCCCCATGACGGCCCCGGCGGCCTGCGCCTCCGCCCAGGGAATGCCGGCGAGCCAGACCAGCGGGCTGAACAGCCAGCCCAGCATGCGCTCGACGGAAAGCGGCGCGCCGAACACCTCCGGCGCCGCGCCCAGCATGATGTTCACCAGCGCGACGATGGCGGTGAAGACCAGCAGCATCGCGATGATGTTGATGAAGAGGCGCACGCCGTCGCTCACCCCGGTCGTGAGCGCATCCATCGAGGAATGATAGAGATCGACGGGCACCTTCTCTTCGCTCGGAGCGGCGACCTCGCCGTCCTGCGGATGCATCAGGCGCGCGAGCAGCACGGCGGCGGGCACCGAGATCAGCGAGGCGGTCAGGATATGACCCGCCACGCCCGGCAGCACGTCCTGCAGCTGGGCGACGTAGATCGCCATCACCGAACCCGCCACGGTGGAGAAGCCGACGGTCATGATCAGGAAGAGATCCGAACGGCTCATGCTCGCAAGCCGCGGGCGGATCAGCACCGGGCTTTCGGTCATGCCGAGAAAGATGTTCGCCGCCGCGCCGAGACTGGCGGCGCCCGACAGCCCGAGCACGCGCCGGAAGGCGAGCGCGAAGCCGCGCACCAGGATCTCGAGGATGCGCCATCGCCACAGCAAGGCTGAGAGCGCGGACAGCACGATCACCATGGGCAGCGCCTGGAAGGCGAAGGTGAACGTCGCCCCGGCGTTCTCCGGATCGATCACGAAGGGGCTCGTGCCGCCGCCGAGATATCCGAAGACAAAGCTGGTGCCCGCCGTCGTGGCCTGCTGCAGGGCGGCGAACACGCCGGTGAGCGAGGCGAGAAACGCGCGTGTGGGCTCGAAGGAATAGAGGAGCCAGGCTGCAGCAAACTGGGTCGCCACCGCGCCGAAGATCAGCAATAGCGGCGGACGTCCGCGCGGGCCGAAAAGCCAGCCGATGAAGATGAACGCGAAAACGCCGATCAGGCTGCGCGCCTGCAGGCTCAGCTCGTCCATGAATTGTCCCGCCGCCAACCGTGAAGGAGCGGTGACATTAGGCTGATGCGTGAAGCATTCAAAGCTGACCGGGCGCCCGATGGGGGTGCGACGGCGGCGCGCCTTGCCTCTGCGTGACGCCTCGGCCACATACCGCTCATGGCCACGCCGATCTGGAGCCCCTGCATCAAGGTCTGCATCGTGGACCAGCCGACGCAGACCTGCGTGGGCTGTTTCCGCACGCTGGAGGAACT